>NZ_CBCRZX010000030.1:56527-56623 GCF_965137155.1 Stackebrandtia soli | reverse complement strand
TGCAAGGTGTGGACGAGTGCGCGGCACGGCCACTCGCCACGGCAGTCGCGGCAGGGCTTGGCCCACCATAAAGGACGATCACGTAGTCCGGTACNC
>NZ_CBCRZX010000030.1:41038-56521 GCF_965137155.1 Stackebrandtia soli | reverse complement strand
ACCACTCTGCGGAGTCCACAACAAAGACCCACCAAGCCGCAAAACCCAACCCCCACCAGATCGCGAGAGGAGTGGTCAGGTCATCGTCGGCGTGAGGCGTCCAGGACGACGATGCCCGCGACGAGGACGCGTGTCTTTCCTCCGACTTCGTTTGCGGGACAGGCGTTCCAGCTCGGCGTCACGCGCCGCGACGTCCGCCGCGTCGAGGGACGCGTATCGCCGGTGCAAGGTGTGGACGAGTGCGCGGCACGGCCACTCGCCACGGCAGTCGCGGCAGGGCTTGGCCCACCATAAAGGACGATCACGTAGTCCGGAACCGAACAGCCGCAACAGTGCCCGACGCAACGGATTCCATCGGGGGACGTGCGTCGTTGTCTCGGGTGCGTATGAGCATGGTGCCCGCGTGCCGCCTTCGGCGCGAGGAGCGGCCCGAAGTTCGTGCCGTGACGTCGACGTCTCCGACCACGGTTCTCCCCGGGGCCGCCCCGTCCGGACGCCGCCCTTCCTCGCTGGACGGGCGCCCAGCGAACACATCTGACTGCCGAGTATGGATGGTGGCTCGCCCGATCGCCCGGTCCACTTCGGGCCGTCGGAACTCGAACGGGCGCGTCGGCGGACCGCTCGCGCCGTCGGAGACGGACTGTCGACGATCCCGCCCGGATTCCGAGTCCCCCGCGTCCGAGCCGTTCCCGTTTCCCCACCAGTCGAAGGCGCCGGGCTCGTCGGGCGTGCGGTCGAGGATGCGTCGCGCCAGATCACGCCAGTGGTCGCGGTTGTGCTTCTCGGCAGCCGTTCGCGCGGGTTCGGGTTCGTCAACGGCCCGCATGATCAGTGGTGGTGTGCGGTCCCGGGCCCGTCGTTCGGCGAGTCGCCGGTCGACGCGGTCGCGGTGGGCGTTGAGGACGCGTTCCCTCCAGCCGAGCCGATCCCATTCCGAGGTCAGCGCTTCGGGTTCCGGTATCCGATACCGATCCCGGCGGATCTTGCGTGCGGCGTCGCGTTCCCGCTCGCGGGCGAGGCGTTCCCGGTGCGGGTCGCGCTCGACGGGTTCGGATCGGGCGTATTCGGTCGGACGGCGTGCGGCCCGGATCGGCGTCTCGCGCTCGGGACGGACGTCGATGGACCATACGAGGGTCGTCACGCGTCGGTCTCCGCCCGTTCGGCCCGGCAACCGCCCCGTGGCGGGGTCGGGTCTGGATCCGTTGCGGGGCCGTCGATCTCCTCCAGTGGTCGCACGGGTGAGGGTGCCGTCGACCATGCGGAGGGAATCGGCGTGCTGCGGTACCGGTCGACGGTGGTGCGAGTCAGGAACCACGTCGTGGCCGGTTCGGACGCCCAGGCTCGCTGCGTGGGGTGCGCGTCTGGTGGTGAGCCGAGAGGACGCGGCCGGACGCGCGGAACCGTCTCTACGTCCGCTGTGGCGGATCGCGGCCAGGCAGAGCTCCGCCTCAGGACGTGTGGGGACGACGGGTCGGTATCGCGGGCGACGTGCGCCCTCTCGGCACCACCGGGGAGCCCGCACCGCGCGTGAACGACGCAGTTGCGGGTAAGGACCGCAGGTCAGGCGGGTCGAGGTATCGACGTTCGCGAACCTGTGCGGTATGGGGTAGCCGGGGCGTCACCCGGCTGGCACAATGGGTACCGCAGAGGGCTGGTTTCCGTCCATGACGGGAACCTCCTTTCTCTTAAGACCGGAGTGGGCGTGCTTACCAGGCCTTGACCGCTCCGGTCGCTTTATGTCTCCACACCCGACACCAAAGGAACCCTTGAGAAACCTCGGCGTCGAGCTGGAACTCTTGTGAGGTGGCCGTTCTCTCGTCACATGGAGTGACGACCACAACGGAACACTAGCGCATACGTTGTAGCGCCTGCCAAACCCCACCCACCAAAATGGCACACCGACCTGACGTCCGTCGATGCCCCCGAACAGCCGAAACCCTCAATCCATCCACCAATGCACGCCCCTCGATCCCCTCCCAGGCCCCCTTATGGACCGCCGGGTGCTCACGCCTTTCGACACTCGACTTCAATAGCGGCTTGACTTCTCGGGGACTCTCAGGCCGCAGTGCCGTCGTCCATTCCAGACATGGTGAGCGAAGCCATCCGATGAGGGCGCCACGGGACAGGAAGTCGGTATCGCCTGACTTTCCTTCCCCTGTCAGGGTTCCCGCCACGATCACAGCAACGCTTCGACCCTGGGGTCTCCCGTGCTCTCGGCCACGAGCACGGCGGCAGTCGGATTCGCCTCCAGTGCCTCAAGCACCGCCGGCACCGGGTCGAGGGCAGTTTCACCGTCCGCCAACGAATTCAAGGACATTCCAGCCGCGACCCACCGACCATCGATCGCCTTGTCCAAACGCAGAACCGATTCAGCGGCCCGCACAAGAAGCTCCTGCTCCCGGTAGGCCACCCCCGGCAAGAAATTCGCGATAGCGGACCACCCGTAGAACGCGGGACTCTCACCGGGAGCAACGTGGGAATCCGAGTCGCCAGCAGGCAGCTCGGTTACCACGTCGTATGGGGCGACCCGGACAGGCGTCTCACCGAGCCGGACTAGCGCGTCTATGAAATCCGGGCTGAGCCGCGCCTCCGCGAGGATGCCTCCAAGTTGGCCAAGCCGCTCTGAATCCATATGCGACAAGGAATCATCGATATGGAGTGCCCACGTCAAGGCGAGAAGTCCTTCAGGGCGGACATAGTCTTCCATCAGGATCCCGAGAAGGCTGCCGTCTTGTTGGCCGTCAACAGTTCTCAGCTCCGAAAGGACATCGATGAAGCCGGCCACGTGGTTCTCCTCGATGACGCACGCCGCCAAGTGGTGCATGAGCTCGGAGATGTCCTGACCCAAGGGCCCAAAGTCCTTCATCGCGCGCTCGGCGAGGGTGGCACGCTCGGCGTCAGTCGATAGCTGACATACCTCGGTCACTCCAAAAGGTGGCGCCAACCTGTGCGGATCGCTCGGCCCGTCAAGCCCCAGCGTTGCGGGGTCCACGGGGTCGGGATCGACGAAGCACTCGGTGGCGACAGACATGTAGATGCGCTGATAGCTCCACTGTCCTTGATCTTCCTCGGCGCGAACATGAACATCTTGGTACTCGCCGAAAGTCGTCACGAAGGTGCGATACTCGACCGTTTCCGACTGACGAGTCACCGACTCTCCCGCGTCGGAGAACCACTCCTCCAGTCGTCCGATTGGCGCCTCTTCTTCCGAGGTCAGGGGATACAGGTAGAAATCACCCGTCACAGAGTATGTGTCACCGATGACGGATCCCCAATCGTCCTGGCATTCAACGAGATCGAGCTCCCGATGCACGTCCAAGTCGAACTCGGCAGCCATGAGCTCGACTGACTCGACCATCAGTCGGGCCTCGTCAATTGAATCCACTGTGGGATGATCGGTAGGTCCCGCACACCCCGTGGACGCCAAGAGGATCAACGTTATGACGACACCATGCTTGGTCGGGCGCACCAGAGACATCATGAGGTTTGAAACAACGCCTGCCATGTATCGCCACCAGACATTCATCTAATCCAGCCGCAGCATGTCAGTCAGGAATCGATCAAAAGGAAAGACATAGTCATCAATGAACTCACTTTCCGATATCTGAGCCGCTGCGATGAACTCTTCTGATCCCTGAACCGATTCACTGAAGTACTGCAATCCGAAAACATACTGACCGTACCGCAACCACACGCTCCACGAACATGTCGAATCCGCTGGCGCCGAGTGAACATTGTAGATACACGTCACCAGGATCTCGTCTGCGACCGACGCGACCGATTCATCGACAGAGACACCGCGATCCTCATGCACATATGGGATCCAGCCTTCGGGCTGCCATACCGTCATCCGGAGCGACGCCTCAAAACGGTGCGCGTCCCGAATCGCCACGACATGCACCGTGGCGATCCGATCCCTGGCCGGAGCCGCCGAATCAGTGAACAAACCCCAGCCATCAGCGCAGAACTGTTCGTCGCAGCGGTCCTCCCTGGTCACGCACGATCCTCCGGCAAAACCACAGGCCGTCCTCTCCTGTCGTAGCCAGAGCTCCGAGCCGGTGACCTTGCCGTCAAGAAATCGAACCACCTTGTCCACCGGCACCGTGGGCAGGACATCAGCGAACGCACGATATCCCCCGGCGACCAACAACCCGACCACCACAACCACAGAGATCCACCGCAATGGGGTACGAATTCCAACTTCCTTCCGCTTCATCTCAACAATTCCACCATCATTCCGCGCTCGTCAGTTCCATAGGAATCAAATATAGATTCAACTGCTCCAACAACAGCACTCTTAACATGGCCAACCGTCAGATCGTCGGGAGAGTACTTAGATAGCGTGATTCCTATCTGTGTCCGCAGGCGAAGCGTGCTCGTTATAAATGCACGCAATCGAGATCTCATCAGACGTTGAGGCAATCGATTTATCTACGAGGATGTCCCTCTTTTCATTCAGGTGTGGGACCCAGCCTGCAGGTTCCCATGACAACATTCTCAGCCATGCATCAAATCGATGTGGATCACGAATTGACACAATCTGCACCGAGGCGAGCCTCTTTTGGGTCGGATCTGTGCGTTCTCGCAGAAGATCCCACGCCTCGAGACAAAAATCCTCGCGGCAACGATCTATCCTCGTCACGCACGAACCTCCAGTAAAACCGCACGCAGTCTTCTCTTGCAGTTTCCATATCTCACCGTCGTTTGTTTGCCCATCGAGAAATCCAACAACATTGTCCACTGGCACAGCATGAAGAACATCGACGAACCCACGGTATCCACCTGCGATCATGAGTCCGAGCACGACGACGAGTACACTCCAACGCGCCGTATTACGTTTCCCTGCTTTACTCAGTTTCATCTCAACAGTTCAACCATCATTCCTGTTTCATCGCTCCCATACGACCTAAATATTGGACCGACTGCCCCAATGACGGCGCTCCTTACATGATCGACCGTTAGCTCATCTGGAGAGTATCTTGAAAGGGTTATGCCTATCTGGACTGCAAAGGGCGACGCCTGATCTATAGAACTACACCCATACATTTCGATGTGGCTCGACCGTCAATTTATCGATCCATGATACGAATCATTTATCAATTCTGTTCCAGGATCTTATGGCGGTAGTAGGCGAAGCACTCCGCCGCCTCATCCATCTCCGCGATCGACAGGACATCACCCTCACCATTGCTGAGACCGAAGTAGAACTCAACACTGGACAAGTCTGTCCTGGCAGGATAGTGCGGGAAAAAGTCCGCATCCAAGGGAAACGCCGTCCCTGCTTCGATCAACGCGTTCGACGTCTCCACCCTCATCCTGACCTCAAGACTGTTCGACAGCTCGATCAACGGCGTGACCACCTCATCCCACCCAGAATCATCGCCCACCACGACCACACCCGACCTCGTCAACTCAGCGCTCGGCCCCACCACACTCCACACGATCGGCGCAGTCCACGGCCCATCAGCACCCGGCGGCGGAGTCGTGTCCTTGACATACGCCCCATCCAACGACTCACCAGCACACAGCGGCACATACAACACCAACCGACCACCCACCACCGCATGACCAGCACGGAAAAAGAAGGCCTCATCCTCACTCGGAAAGAACAACCCACACGCCGCAGTCAACCCCAAAACCACCGACACCAAAACAACCCGCAGAACCCTCACCGCACGTTTCATCGACGACCAACCTTCCAAACTCTGCGGTAATCCCAGAAGACGTCCGCAACTCACTTCACTCCGGCCCCAAGTATGCGCACCATGGAACGGTCGACGCACCAGCTGATACTCCACGGCAGACAACCAGCCAGCGAATCTCCGAGCACTAGGTCAGGATCTCCATCATCTCTGTATCGAGTGCCCTCACGAATCCGGAGATGAAATCGTCCGGGTAGAAGTCACCCTCATCTTTGACAACATGAATCGCGGTCGCATACTGGCCGTAGATCAAAACAGCCAACCACTGACAGTTCCCGGACTCGATTGGAAAGCTGCTCATACCGAAGTCGGGTACGGGGTAGCGACAGTAGAACGCAGCCGAGTCGGCGCCCAATCCGTATACCTTTGTTTCGTACGATTTAAACATGTAGCCATCACCCCAATAGCTACTGTCGGCCATCATCTTGTCACCCCATTCGGTCGACTCGAGTGGACTGGAAAGCCGCTCCGCCCGCAGCCACACATATCCGACGATCGGCAAAGAGCCGAATCGATCGAGGTGCGCAACTCCTTCACACAGTCGCGGACTTTCACAGAAATCCTGAGCCTCAACCGAGAATGGCGTCCAATCCTCATCCAACCCGCCTCGCGGAAACTCAGATGGCACAAACTCGAGTCGCTCCAGCGAAACGGATGCGTAGCTCCTAGGAGTACGTGAGCGGTCAAGGCAACTGACACCGACGAGGCCCGCGCCAAGGATGAGAATCAAAACAAGAACAGTTAGGACAACCCGTCGATTCATGCTCCATCGTGAGGGCTCCGGCTGGAGATCCGGCATGGGTACACCTCGGGCACAAGGGGTTCGACGGCTCCGTGAGGAGCACAAGGGGCAGGCGTTGCCTCACTGCCGGTGCGGACAACGACCCGAATCTAAACGATCATTCGCGAGATCGTCAAGATCACGACCCTAAGTGGCATAAAGATGCCATCGGTCGTCGGCGGTCTGGGTAGATGGTGCCGTAAGGGTTACACCTAGCGCGCCCGATAGACATGGGTTGCTCCTAAAAGGACTTGATCCCTCTCGGTCGGGTGGTCACGGGCTTTCGGTTTGGTGGGACGGCATACGAAACCTCAAGACGAGGCACGAGCGGGAAGGAAGACCCACCAAACCGGAAGGATCCACTATGTAGGTTGGGAGGTGTTTCCCATCGCTGGGCGGTGGTCGCCTTGTGCGGCTTGGTGGGTCTCCGTTTCGGTCGCCGCAGAGAGGTCTCGGCGCGTACGCCGCCCCACCAAGCCGAAGCTTCCCAGCCACCCGGCAAAAGAGACGTACCCAATCGGCACAAATCGGTTCCAAGACAAGAGTCGATCACCTCCTGGCCGATCGGCAAGAGGAGGGAAACCGCCGGCGCACGGAGAACCGCGCAGAACCCCCCACACCACCACCGCTTGGTTGGGCAAATGTCGGAAACAGGCGTGATTTCGCAATTTGCCCAACCAAGCGGAACATTTAGCCAACCAAGCGGAATTACGGCTTGGTACGCCGCCACAGCGAGCAGAGAGCCGACCGCCGACCGGCGACCGGCGACCGGCGACCGGCGACCGGCGGTCGCCATTGTGGAGTTGGGCACCGCTGAACCGGACGGGCCGTGGGTGCTCGAAGTAGGAGGGCATGGGCAGTGGACTCAGCGGCTTCCCTCGGGGTCGTCGGCGGAGATGTCGTCGAAGTCGCGGGTCGGCTCCGGTTCGGGTTCGTCCGTGTCGTCGCGTCCCGCGATCGCGGACAGGGCCTCCACGGTCTCGGCGTCGTCGCCCTCGATGACGATCTCCTCGCCCTGCTCGACCTCCATCGAGATGACCAGGAGCATCCGATCGGCCTCCACGGGGTGCTGCCCCGGGCGGGAGACGGTGATCCCCGCCGTGGCCTCGCGGGCTCGCTGGGTGAACTCCTCGGCCGCCCGAGCCTGCAAGCCCGCGACACGGTTCACCACGACCGTCACCCGTGCCATCGTCACCACCCCGTCTCCACCTGTCTGGAGAGCGTAAGCCCGTCGATGACGGTGGTACCGACGATCGCGCGAACCACCGGGGGCCGAGACGGACGGCCTCATGCGCCGTCGGTGACCGGGATGAGCTGGGGCGCCGGAATTCTCTCGCAAAGTTTCTCGGCGAGGGCGTAACTCGCCCCGGTCCGGCTCGTTTTATTAGACGTCGGAGCAACAATAAGTAACACAGAGTTGACACAGCTGGTTCGCCAGCAGGTCAACGGGTTCCGACGGAAACGGCCGGTGCCTCGTCGGTCGAGGGGTGGCGACGGGGTGCTGTGCATATAAGGGGGCCGAACTTCTGAGGGGTGAGTTCGGCCCCCGTCTCTTTTCGCCAGGTTCGCGGATACCGCGACGGGCCAAGATTCGGGTGGTCACCCGCGTTACGCGGCAACCTTCACGTTCGCTCGCACCCAGTCAACGCACGCCTGAGTCGGAGTACCGGGCGTGAAGATCTGAGAGACACCGAGTTTCGCGAGTTCCGGGATGTCCTCATCCGGGATGATCCCGCCGCCGAACACGACGATGTCGTCGGCGCCTCGCTCAGTGAGCAGCTCCGTGACCTTCTTGAACAGGGTCATGTGCGCGCCGGAGAGCACGCTCAGGCCGACGGCGTGCGCGTCCTCGGCGATGGCGGTCGCGACGATCTGTTCGGGGGTCTGGTGAAGACCGGTGTAGATGACCTCCATACCGGCGTCACGCAACGCGCGGGCCACCACCTTCGCGCCCCGGTCATGTCCGTCCAGGCCGGGTTTGGCGATGACAACACGTATCCGTGATTCCATGACGTTTTGTCCTTCTCCACATGACCGGCGAACCGGTTCCGGTTTCTCCCGAGCGAGCTTACCCGTCGTTCAGGTGCGCAGGACTCGGCTGTCGTCGAGTCCTCTGTTCGCGTGACGACCCCGGCCGGAGTGTCGCCGTGTTCGGTCACCGCGCGAGGAACACGACGAGCGACCGTCCGTGGCTGCCGTACACGGTCCCTCCGTCGCCGATGAGCGTCTCCGTCCCGGGCGCGGCGACCTGATCGCCGCCCTCCGCCCACGCGGCGGTGTCGGTGACGCGGTACCACCGCGTGCCCGGCGGCGCGTCGGGCAGGGTGAAGTCGACGGTGCCGGACCAACCGTTGTAGGCGACGTACAGACCGTCCGCGGGGTCGTCGAACTCGGTGCCGTCGACGCGCCATCCGAGAGCGTGGTTGTCGGGGTTGTTCCAGTACGCCGTGTCCGGGGTGGCGCCGGACGGAGTGAACCAGTCGAGTTGCGCGAGACCGTTTCCGTTGGCGTCGGTGTCGGTGTAGAAGTCGGCGGGACGCAGGCTCGGGTGGTCGGCCCGGAACTGGAGCATCCGCCGAGTGAACGTCTCGAAGTCCGTCTCGGTGGGGGTGGGCGACCAGTCGAGGTAGTTCGTCGGGGCGTCGAGGTTGTAGGGGTTGTTGTTGCAGGCGAGACTGCGCAGGGTCTCGTCTCCGCCGGTCAGCATGGGCGTGCCCGCCGACAGCGCGAGGAAGGCGGTGCCGGTGCGGGCTGCCTGGCGGGTCGCGGTGGCGTCGCCGTCGTGGTCCCATGAGATGTTGTCGTCGGTGCCGCCGTCGGACGGTCCGTACGGCCACGGCTGGTTGTTGTTCTTGGCGTCGCAGGAGTAGAGGTCGGCGAGGGTGAAACCGTCGTGGGCGACCATGAAGTTGATGGACGAGCCGGGCGCGCGTCCGTCGTCGCCGTACAGGTCGGCCGAGCCGGTGAACCGGGTCGCGAGGACGCCAGGAGTCACGGCGGCCGAGCCGAGGCGGTTCTGGTCGGCTCGGAGCGTGTCGCGGTACTGGCCGTTCCATTCCGCCCAGCCCGCCGGGAAGTTGCCGACCTGGTACGTGCCGTCTCCGAGCGCCCACGGTTCGGCGATCCAGTCGGTGCCGGGACCGCCCGTGGCGGGGCGGGGCGGCAAGGCGGCGGTGATGCGGTTGAGCGCGGTCCCCGGATCGTCGCGGTCGTACTGGAAGCAGCCGTGTTCACAGGTGTTGCCGAGGACGGACGCGAGGTCGTGCCGGAAACCGTCGACGCCGAGGACGTCCCGCCAGTAACGCAGCGAGTCGACGATGAGGTCGCCCGTCACGGGGTTGCGGGTGTTGACGTTGCCGCCGACGCCGGTGTTGTCGACGGGTGATTGCCGGTCGGCGGTCAGGGAGTAGTAGGTGGCGTTGTCGAGGCCGCGATAGGACATGACGGGGTACGTCGACGGGTCGGTGGCGGAGACGGGCCCGCCCTCTCCGGTGTGGTTGTAGACGACGTCCACATAGACCTTGATCCCGTTGTCGTGGAAGGCCTTGACCATCGCCTGGAACTCGGCGGTGGGGCCGCCCGGGGAACGATCGGCCGCGTAGCGCCGGTCGGGGGCGAAGTAGTTGAGCGTCATGTAGCCCCAGTAGTTGTCCCCGGCGGTCGACGTGGGGTCGGCGTCGTTGATGTCGTTCGGGGTCTCCGCGAGCGGCAGGAACTCGACGGCGGTGACGCCGAGCGCGGCGAGCTGTGGGGCCTTCGCCGCCGCGCCCAGGTAGGTGCCGCGCTGCCCGGCGGGAATGGACGCGTCGTTGGCGGTCAGGCCGCGTACGTGCGTCTCGTAGATGACCTCGTCCTTGAACGGGCGGGTCGGTTTGGTTCCGGTGTCTCCGGCGTCGACGCCGAGGACGATTCCCTTGGGCGCGAACGGTCCCGTGTCGGTGAGGCGATGCTGTGGACCACTGCGGTAGACGGTCTCGTCGGTCATCGCCGGGGTCGTCGGGTCGTGGCTGAGCTCGACGGCGTACGGGTCCCACAGGAGTTTGTTCGGGTTGAAGCGGTTGCCGTTCGCGTCGACGTCGGCGACGAAGCCCGCCGCCGAGCCGGGCGCCCACTGCGGGTCGTAGGTCCAGTTCGGACCCCACGCCCGGTACCCGTAGTGGATGGTCCCCGTGACGCCCGCGCCAGCGAGCGTCGACAGTGGAACGGTGGCGGTGAACAGCCCGTCCGTGCCGGCCAGCGGCACCACGAGGTCGGCCTCGGTCCCGGTGGCCGCGGCGTAGACGTGCGTCTCGATCCGGGTCGCGGCGTCGGATCGGACCGCGAAGGTGACCGTCCCGGCGGCGGCGTCGAGACGCGCCCCCAGCGGCACGTCGGCGGCCTCGGCGGCGCCGACCGAGCCCGCGACGAGCGCGGACGCCGCGACGAGCACCGCCGTAGCGTGGGCGAGTCGGCGGCGAGTACGAACGATCCAAGCGGGCTGGCGCATCCGAGGGACCTCTCAACGGCGATGACGACGCTCGCAAGAACTTGCGAGAAAGTGTCGGCAAGCTACCAAGGTCCGGCACATACCGGAAGAGTGCCAACCATGAACGAACCATAAAACACAGGTCACGACGCCGACGACTTTGCCGTCGAAACAACAGATCCAGCAAGAACTTGCAGTCCACCATTGTGAACTTCGCCCGCAAGCAGAAGCCACAGTAGACACTTCCCCGCCCGTGATCCGCTTGGTTGGGCAAAAGTTCCGCTTGGTTGGGCAAATTGCGAAAACACGCCTGATTCCGACATTTGCCCAACCAAGCGGAGAGTTGGGGAGGCGCGGGTGGAGACAGGCTGGTACTCCGATAGGAGGGTGGTCCGGTCCGTGGGCTGCCGTGCGGGGTCAGTTCAAGCGGTACAGGACGTCGGACACGACCGTCTCGTACTCGTACCACTGGACGTCGTTGCGGAATCCCAGTTCGGCGTCGACGTGCGCGTGCGGGTCGCCGTCGATGGCGGTCCACGTTTGGACGTCGCGCAGTTGCGGCTCGTGTTCCCGCAGTTCGGTGAGCATCCGGGCCTTCATCGCCAGGCCGAGGCCGTACGAGCCGTGCTCGGGTGCGACGACCGTGTCGTACTGATCGCCGCGGGTCGGGCGCTGCGCGGCGACGACGAGCTCCGTCAAACCGACGACCGCCCCCGTCGGCTCGTTGATGGCGACGACGAGGTGGGATCTCAGACCACGCGCCTTGAGCGTCTCGAGGCTGTCGCGGAGGCGCTGGACGTCGGCGGAACCGCGCCACGCGCCGATGTTGGTCGCGGGCTCGGCCTTCAGGGTCGCCTTGATCGCCGCGTAGCGTTCCAGCAGTCCGTCCGGAAGCCCGTCGTGGTGGTACTCGAGGCGGTAGCCCGCCGCCACGCGCCCCGCGTTCGCGGACACGGCGTCCCAGTCGACGCGGTCCATCGCGAGGAGGTGCCGGTTCTCCACGACGGCGCGCGAGAAACCCAGCCGGTCGTAGAAGTCGACGGCGGGGGTCGTGGCGATGACCTCGACGCCGATCGTGCCGCGGCCCTCGACGGCGGCTCGCCGCGCCACCTCCCGCAGAAGCGTTCGCCCGACGCCGTGGCCGCGCGCGCCGGGGTGGACGAAGATCTCGAACACGCCCGTGTCGTCGAAGTCGTCGGCGAGGAGCAGGAGGTTCGCGTGGCCGATGATGCGCGAGTCGGCGGCGTCGTTCTCCCGGGCGACGAAGGCGTAGCGGTGCTCACCGGGCATCGTCACCGACAGATAGTCGCGCAACTGGTCGAGCTGCCATCGCGGTTCACCGGGCATGTCCGCCTCGGTCATCGCGTTCAGCACCTCGCGCCACTGCGACAACTGCGCGTCGCTGGCCTGACTCGGGTCAAAATCGGTCACCTGCATAGCCGGTACTCCTTAAACCAGGGTAGAGGTCGTCCCGCGACCCGGCAAGCGGTGACGGCTGCGATCGAACGCCGTGCTCCTGCACGACGACGACCTCGCCGACCCCAACTCTCCGTCTCACCGAACGACACCACGGCCCCGCCCGCACGCCCCGAACCTCCGGGGCGGACGGCGGCGCGTCACCTGTCGGTGGCGCGCCGTGTGACGCGAGGCGTCATCGCGACCTGCTCTTCTTTCCGTACTCGTCGGCGCGCGCGTAGACGTCGCGCACGTACGAGTCGAGATGGTTGTACGCGAACACGGCGGCGTACCAGTCCGCCGCGCGGGACAGGTCACGACCGTCGGCGCAAAGGTAGTGGCCCGCCGCGACCGCGACGTCGTCGATGTCGTTGGGGTCGCTGACGCCGTCACCGTCGCCGTCGGCCTTCCACCGTTCCCAGGTCTGGGGAATGAACTGCATCGGCCCGACCGCGCGGTCGAACTCGGTGTCCCCGTCGTACTCGCCGCCGTCGGTGTCGGGGATGCGCTTGTTGTTGTTGGTGCCGTCGAGCGCGGGGCCGCGAATCGGTTTCACCGGGTGACCGTCGGCGCCGAGCGAGGTGCCGCCGGTCGTGCCGTGGTTCGTCTCGACGCTGCCGATGCCGGCGAGCGTCGTCCACGACAGGTGGCACTGCGGTTTGACCCCGGCGAGGACGATCTCGGCGTTGCCGTACGCCTGAAGCGCGCGCGGGGAGATCCCGACGTGCGCGAGGTTGTCGGCCCAGGCCTTCAATCGAGAATCCATGTCGGAGTTCGGGTCGGTGGTGGAGCCTGGGGCGGGGCCGGCCGGAACACCGGGGATCGCGTCGACGCCGGGAGGCACCGCCAGGGGCGGATCATCGTCCTGTTCGGAATCCGCGACCGGCTCGGTCTCCTCGCCGTAGGCCCAGTCGGGCCCCGCGTGGGGTACCGCGTACACCGCGAGCCCGAGCGCACCCGCGATGAGGGCGACCGTCAGGGCTCCCTGAGTCAGGAGTCGGCCGCCGGAGCGGCCCAAAGCCTTCCACAACAGACGGAGACGCCGGATGACGGCGCGCCGCAACACAAGCACTGATGGTCCAAGCCGTCTCATCCACGCCAACACGTGGGCGAGTATCCCCCATCCGCGAAGCAAAAGCCACCCCGCGCCAGGGCCGTTCGGGTAAGAAGAGAGAAGATGTCCACAACGGGGAAACTCACAGTGATTATGTCGAAACTAAAGTGTGGCGGTGATCGTTGCGTCAAGCGAGCGACAGAGGCACAACACGCAACACCCGCAGCCGCGCGGTCGGCACCGTCCGCTATGGGAGGACTCGCCGCAGCGGCCGCGGTCCATAGCGGCTAAAACAGGGGAACTAAACATGCAGATCGCGCCTTTCGTTTTGAGCAAACGGATCGCGCCTTGCCCACGGGGGACGAAGGAGGTTCAGGTGGGCAACACCGTTGCGCCGGGAAGCCAGCTGCCCAGTGGCCAGGTCACGTTCTTGTTCACGGACATCGAGGGCTCGACGCGGCTCGCCTGCGAACTCGGCGAGACTTACCGCAAGATCCTCAACGATCACCGTCGTCTTCTGCGCGAGGTCTTCACCCGATACACGGGCACGGAACTGCTCACCGAGGGTGACTCCTTCTTCGTCGCGTTTCGCGACGCCAACACGGGCATGCGGGCGGCGCTCGCCGCGCAGGCGGCCCTGGGCGCGCACGACTGGCCGGCCGACCCCAAGTGGCGTGAACCCGCGCGGCCGAAGGTCCGGATGGGTTTGCACACGGGGCACGCGACGCCCGACCAACACGGCTACGCCAGCTCCACGGTGCATCGCGCGGCCCGCATCTGCTCGGCCGCCCACGGCGACCAGATCCTATGTTCACAGTCGACCCTGGACGCGGCCCCGGACGCCAAACGCGGCACCACCGTCAAGGACCTGGGCCTGCACCTGCTGCGTGGCTTCGACGACGCGGAACGCCTGCATCAACTCACCCCCTTGGGCTGCTCGATGGCGTTCCCGCCGCCAGCGGCCGTCCGGCGGCAGCACAACCAGCCCGCGTTCCCCGACGCCTTCGTCGGCCGCGCCAAGGAGTTGAACACCCTCACATCGATCCTGAAGGGACATCGCGTGACGACGGTGACGGCACTCCCGAAAGCCGGCAAGACGCGCCTGGTGTGCCGGTTGGCGGAGCAGCTGAGCGAGCGATACCACGATGGAGCGTGGTATGTCCCGCTGAGCGAGGAGACCTCGGTGGCGAAGGCCGTAGCGGGCGCGCTGGGACTGCGCGAGGACCCGTTCCGGCCGCTGCTGAGCGTCGTCATCGAGGCCTTGCGGCACAGGCGATGCCTGCTCGTGCTCGACGACACGCGGGAAGCCGACCGATGCGACGTCACGGCGATCATCGCCGAGTGTCCGAACGTGACGGTGCTGGCGGCCTCGCTGCGTCCGCTCCAGTTGTCGGGCGAGGTGAAGTGGGCGTTGCCGACGATGGAGGTGCCGGACGCCGCGGCGTTGCTGCGTCAGCGGGCCAAGCTGGCCGCGGGCGGCGTCGACCTCGGCGACTGCACGGCGATCGCGGCCTATGTGGATGGTTTCGTGCCGGCGATCAACATTCTCGCCCCGACCGTGCCGCTGCTCGGTCCGGCGGGCCTGATGCGGCTCCTCCAGTGCAACAACATGTCCGCGGTCGACAAGGACGGCGCGCTGTCGAAGATCCTGGACGCCACCTACGGCGCGCTGACGTCGACGGCCGCGAAGCTCCTCCAGGAGATGAGTCAGCACCGGGAGGTCACGGTCGACGACATGCGACGTTGGCGCGACATGGAGACGGCCGAGAGCATGCACGCGCTGCTGGAACTCGTCGACACGTCACTAGTCAGCATCAGGGTCGGCACGGCGGGTGCCCAGTATCGACTGCCGAGCCCGGTGCGTTGGTACGTGCACCGGATCATGCCGCGTCCGGCGCTGGTGACGTCGTTCCAGTCGATGCACAACGATCTGCCGCTGCATTCGCACGAACGGCTCACCGCCGACGAGGACCTGCTCACGCCGAGCGCCTGGGTCCTGCATTGACGGGCGGGTTCGAACGCGAGA
>NZ_CBCRZX010000030.1:0-41028 GCF_965137155.1 Stackebrandtia soli | reverse complement strand
CCCCCCCGATCGCTTCGCGGGGGTCGCCCCGTCGCCGACCGGATCCACTGAGGCGATCCGAGCGACGGGGTGGCCTCCGATCAGCCTTGTACGGGGCCGAACCGGTCTTGGCGGGTCTGGCGATCCGCCCCCGTCGCGAGCGGGTTCCAGGTGCACGCGCAACACGTCGGGCGCTGCCGCATACGGGTGTCGTACGCGGCAGCGCCGACGAGGCCGCGAGGCGCCGTCCGGGGCACGCGCGGCAGGGAACGGGTTCGGCGAACCGCCTAGTGCCGACGACGCGGCCGACGGCTGACCGCCGGGGCTCCCTCGCGCCAGGCACGGTTCAGACCCGTCACGACGAAGCGGCGCTTCGAGTCGTACTCGCCGGCCCAGGTGAACGTGCGGGTGCGATCCGAACCGGCGGCTAGCACGCCGATCAGGTTCGACGCGTCGGCGAGGTCGCCCTCGTCGGGGTTGCCGACGGTCGTGTAGACGCCGTACCAGGCGGTCGCGTTGATGCCGTCACGACGGGACCGATTCGTCCACTCGATCGTCCACTGTCCGTCTTCGTGGCAGACGTCGAGGATGCGCGGCGCGCTCGGCGCCCGGCTGGGCAGGTGCGCGCTGTGCGGGACGAAGGCGGGACGGGCGTAGTGCTCGTCGCGAATGATCGACATCGCGTTGAGCTTGTCGGCGCGGACGGCCGAGGCGTTGTAGTAGATGTTGCCGCCGATGGCGGGCAACTCCCGGCTCAGCGCCACGTGACTGTGGAGCTCGCGCGGGTCGTTCTTCCACTCGGGCGAGATCGTGTCGACGTCGACCTTGTAGACGGCCTCACCGATGTACAGGTGGCAGTCGGTGCCCTCGCAGACGTCGTTCCACCAGTTCGCGATGACCGTGTACGACGCGACCGGCAGCGACCGCGCCCAGTAGATCTGGGGCGCGATGTAGTCGATCCAGCCTTCGCGCACCCACTTGCGAGTATCGGCGAAGAGCGCGTCGTACGTCGGGGCGCCCGCCTGCGTGTCGGAGCCCTCCGGGTCGTCGGCCTTGTTGCGCCACACCCCGGCCGGGCTGACGCCGAACTTCACCCACGGCTTGGACTCCTTGATGCGGCTCGCGAAGCCCTGGATCAGCTGATCCGTGTTGTTGCGGCGCCAGTCGCCCTTGTCGGTGAAGTCACCGCCGTACTCGGCGAACGCGTCGTCGTCGTCGAACTCGTGGCCGGCGACGCGGTAGGGGTAGAAGTAGTCATCGAAGTGAACACCGTCGACGTCGTAGTTGTCGACCGCGTCCATCATCGCGTCGATGACGAACTCGCGGACCTCGGGAATGCCGGGGTTGTAGTAGAGCTGGCCGGTCTCGTTGGCCGGGTACGCCACCACCCACTCGGGGTGCTGCCGGGCCAGGTGGTCCGGGTGCAGTTTGGACAGATCGGTGCCGACGTCGCCGGTCGTCGCCTTCATGGAGATGCGATACGGGTTCAGCCACGCGTGCAGTTCAAGGTCGTGCGCGTGCGCCTGCTCGACGGCGAAGGCCAACGGGTCGTATCCCGGGTCCTGGCCCTGCGTCCCGGTGAGCCAGCGCGACCACGGCTCGAAGGGCGACGGCCAGAACGCGTCGGCGGTCGGACGGATCTGCGTCACGACCGCGTTGAAGTGGTACTCCTTCGCGTCGGCGAGGCGACGGAGGAACTCCTCCTTCTGCGTCTCGGCGTCGAGTCCGGCGCGGGACGGCCAGTCGATGTTGACCGTGGTGGCGATCCAACCGGCCCGGAACTCCTCCTTGGGGAGGGCCGGATCGGTCGCCGGGGCCTCGTGATGGTCGACTGGCACCGGGTCGGCCTGGGCCGGCGCGGAGAGCGCGGCACCGGCCGCGACTGTCGCGGCGGTCCCGGCTGCGGCGCCGAGGACACCCCGGCGAGTCAACGTCGGCGGTCTGCGGTCGGGCATCTGCCGGTTCCTTTCGAAAGATCCATATGTTGCTAAGTGTCAAAGACGTTGATCAGCATCGCAGATTTCCTACGCGATAGGAACCCGTCGTGCAGATAGAAATGCGTCGATACGCTGGGTGATTGGCGGTCGCCGACCCCCGCCGTTCGGCCCTTCGCCCCGCCTCCGATTCGTCGCGACGCGTCACCCGCTGGCCGACCTGCCGCGACCGCGCACGACGATGTGACAACCTGTCAGGCGTGGCAGAACAGTATGACGAGCACATCTCGACCTCGACGGCCCTGTTCGAGCGCGCCCGCACGGTGGTGCCCGGCGGCGTCAACTCGCCGGTACGAGCCTTCGCCAGTGTCGGCGGAACACCCCGCTTCATGGTGCGCGGCAAGGGTTGTCGCGTCACCGACGCCGATGGCAACGAGTACGTCGACCTCGTGTCCTCATGGGGTCCGCTGATCCTCGGACACGCCCACCCGGCGGTCATCGACGCGATCACCGCGACGGCCGCCAACGGCACGAGCTTCGGAACCCCGACCCCGGGTGAGGTCGACCTAGCCGAGGAGATCGTCGCCCGGACGCCCGTCGAGTCCGTCCGACTCGTCAACTCCGGCACCGAGGCGACCATGAGCGCGATCCGTCTCGCTCGCGGCGCGACCGGCCGCGACCTGGTGGTCAAGTTCGCCGGTTGCTATCACGGGCACGTCGACAGCCTGCTCGCCGCCGCCGGTTCCGGCGTCGCCACGCTCGGGCTGCCGGACTCCCCCGGAGTCCCCGCCGCGACGACGAGCAACACGATCGTCCTGCCGTACAACGACATCGACGCGGTCCGGGAGACCTTCGCCGAGCGCGGCGCCGACATCGCCTGCGTCATCACCGAGGCCGCCGCCGGGAACATGGGCGTCATCGCGCCGCGCGACGGCTTCAACGGCGTGCTCGCGGAGGTCTGCGGGGAGTACGGCGCGCTGCTGATCCTCGACGAGGTCATGACCGGTTTCCGGGTCGGCCCGGCCGGGGTCGCCGACGAGGCGGACCTGTACACCTACGGGAAGGTCATGGGCGGCGGACTGCCCGCGGCCGCGTTCGGCGGGCGGGCGGACATCATGTCGCAGCTCGCGCCGTCCGGTCCCGTCTACCAGGCGGGCACCCTGTCCGGTAATCCGCTGGCGTGCGCGGCCGGGCTGGCGACACTGCGGCACTGCACGCCCGACGTCTATGAGCACCTGGACGCCACCGCCCGCACACTGCGCGAAACGGCGTCGGCCGCTCTCGACGCCGCAGGTGTGCCGCACCGGGTCTCGGTGGCGGGCAACATGTTCAGCATCTTCTTCACGGACGGGGACGTCTACGACTATGACACCGCCCGCCAGCAGAACACCGGCGCGTACGCCGCGTTCTTCCACGCGTTGCTACGCCGGGGCGTCTACCTCCCGCCGAGCGCGTTCGAGGCGTGGTTCGTGTCCGCGGCCATCGACGAGCAGGCTCTGGACCACATTGCGGCAGCCCTGCCGTCGGCGGCTCGCGCGGCGGCTAGGGTCGAGCCGTGAGTCAGACACAGACGGTCGTGCACGTGCTTCGGCACGGTGAGGTGTTCAATCCCGATCGCATCCTCTATGGGCGAATCGACGGTTTCCGGTTGTCGCCGCTCGGCCTCCAGATGGCGGACTCGGCGGCCACGGCACTCGAGTCGCACGACATCACCCATGTGGTCTCGTCCCCGCTGGAGCGCGCGCAGCAGACGGCCGAACCGCTCGCGAAGCTGCACGGTCTGGAGATCGACACGGACCCGCGGCTGATCGAACCGTCGAACTACTTCGAGGGCAAACGGGTGTCGGTCGGCGACGGGGCGCTGAAGGATCCCCGGAACTGGTGGGCGCTGCGCAATCCGTTCCTGCCGTCGTGGGGCGAGCCGTACCTGTCGATCGCGGCGCGGATGACCGCCGCGCTCCTGGACGCGCGCGAGAAGGCGGAGGGCCACGAGGCGGTGTGCGTGTCGCACCAACTGCCGATCTGGATCCTGCGGTCGTTCACGTCCGGTAAACGCCTGTGGCACGACCCGCGTCGCCGTCAGTGCTCGTTGGCGAGCCTCACCTCGTTCCACTTCGAGGGCGTCCACGTCGTCGACATCACCTATCAGGAACCGGCCGCCGCCCTCGTGGCGCTGGCCGGCGACCCGGCGAAGTCCAAGGGCGCGTAGGCATGTCGATATCGCGATGGTTGCGGTTGGCCGCCGTGCTCCCGATCCTCGCCGGTCTGGCCGCGTGCGCGGAGACCGACGCCAACGCCGACGCGCTGACCGTCCTGTACAGCACCCCGGAGGAACGACCCGACGCCCCCGAACTGTCCGGTGAGGACCTGGAGGGGAACGCCGTCGACGCGGCCGACTTCGACGGACAGGTCGTCGTCGTCAACTTCTGGGCGTCCTGGTGCGCGCCGTGCCGCCGTGAGGGGCCGGAACTGGTCGACGCCGCCGACGAGACCGCCGACGACGGGGTGCTGTTCATCGGGATCAACATCCGCGACGACCGGCCGAAGGCGATCGCCTTCGAGGAGGCGCTCGGGGTCGAGTACCCGTCGCTGTTCGACCCGGCCGGTCGGCTCGCGTTGCAGTTCGAGGGCGTCCCACCGAACACGATCCCCGCGACGATCATCATCGACGCGGAGGGCCGCATCGCCGCGATCTTCCGGCAGGAACTCACGCGATCGACGCTTGTCGACGCGATCGGAGACGTCCTCGCCGATTGACGGCCGTCGAGTCCCGTTCTCGGGACTCACGCGGCGACGAGGGCTGCTCGCGTGGAGCGGCGGGGCCACGTCGTGTTCCGCTCGGCCGTGTTGTGGTCCGAGGGTTCGCGCTCACCGGAGACGTGGCAAAGAACGGCCGGGGTCCGGGAACCGCCGCCCGTCACAGCGGTGACGCCCAGCGGCGACGCCGCGACGTCGACAAGTACCGTCGAATCGCGCCCGGCACCGAGCGGGCCGACCGACAAGCGCGACCTCAGCGGAGCACTGACAGAGAGCCGAGCGGGGGGCGCCATAGTCCGCCGCCGATTTGGATTCTACAATCCGTAGAAAAGTTGCGTCCATGGGACAACACCGAGCCCCAGGACAACCCGCCGCCTGTGGAAAACCTACTGTGGAACCGACCGAGCTGCCATGACCCCCTTCGCCGACCTGGCCCTTGACGGCCCGCTGCTCGTCGCCATCGCCGTTGCCGCGCTGGCCGGGCTCGTCAGTTTCGCGTCACCGTGCATCCTCCCGCTGGTCCCCGGCTACGTCTCGTACGTCACGGGACTCGCCGGCGCCGACCTCGACTCGGGAGGCAGGCGCGGGCGCGTCCTCGCCGGGTGCGTCCTGTTCATCGTCGGCTTCACGGTCGTCTTCACCACCATCAGCTTCGCGTTCTCCAGCATCGGCGGCGCCCTCCTCGCGAGTGCGACACTGTGGACGGAACGGATCGTCGGGGTCGTCATCATCGTGATGGGCCTCGCCTTCCTCGGAATCCTGCCGGGGTTCGACCGCCTGGTGCGCGTGCAGCGTCTCCCCCAGGCCGGGCTCTACGCCGCGCCGCTGCTCGGCGCCGTCTTCGCGCTGTCGTGGACGCCGTGCCTGTCGCCGACTCTCGCGGCGGTCCTCGGGCTCTCCGTCGTCTCCGGCGGAACCGGACGCGGCGTCACCCTCGCCGTCGCCTACTGCCTCGGTCTCGGCATCCCGTTCCTGCTGTTCGGGCTCGGCTTCCGCAAGCTCATGGACGTGTTCGACTTCCTGAAGCGCCACACCCGGCTGATCAGCCGCATCGGCGGTGTCGCGCTCGTCATCATCGGGCTGGCCCTCGTCACCGGGTACTGGACCGAGCTGATGAACTGGCTTCGCGCCACCGTCGGTCCCGGAGAAATAGGCATATGAAAGCGACTCTGCGCCGCTGGTGGCGCCAACTCACGAGCATGCGGACCGCGCTCGTGCTGCTGCTGTTCCTGGCGATCGCGGCCGTCCCCGGCTCGCTACTGCCGCAGCGCCGACTCAACATCGAGCAGGTGCGCCAGTACTTCGCCGCGAATCCCGAGCTGGCGCCCACACTCGACAAACTCTGGCTGTTCGACGTGTACGCGGCGCCCTGGTTCGCCGCGATCTACCTGCTGTTGTTCACGTCGCTGATCGGCTGCCTCATCCCCCGGCTGCGCACGCACCTCACGGCGCTGCGGACACCGCCGCCGGACGCGCCCGCCCGGATGACGATGCTGCCGCAGCACCGCGCGCTCGACACGACGACGACCGTCGACGCCGCCAAGGCCGGCCTGCGGAAGGCCGGGTACCGGGTCGCCGTCCACGAGACGAATGGGCGCGCCACCGTCGCCGGGGAGAAGGGCTACGCGCGCGAAGCGGGCAACCTGCTCTTCCACTTCTCGATGATGCTGCTGCTCGTCGGTGTCGCGTACGGTTCGATCTTCGGCTGGCACGGCAACCGAATCCTCGTCGCGGGCGAGGACGCCGCCTTCTGCAACAGCCTCCAGCAGTACGACGAGTACGGGCTCGGCGCGGGCATCGACGCGACCTCGCTCCCCCCGTTCTGTCTACAGTTGAACGACTTCGAGGCGAAGTTCGCCGAAGACGGCCAGCCGACGACCTTCCTCGCCGACGTCCTGTACAGCGAGGACGGCTCGGCCCCCAGCGAGCAGTACGACCTGCGCGTCAACCACCCGCTCGACCTCGACGGCGCGAGCGTCTTCCTGCTCGGTCACGGGTACGCCCCCGTCATCTCCTACACCGACCGCTACGGCGTCACCCAGACCTCCACGACGGCGTTCCTCCCGGAGGACATGTCGCTCGTCAGCAACGGCGCGGCGGTCTTCCCCGACGCGAACATCGACCCCGAGACGGGCGAGCGCGACCCGGACTCCCAGGTCGCGTTCGAGGGCCTCTTCATCCCGAACGCGCCGGAGCAGCCGCCGTACACGACGTCCATCTCCCCCGCCGCCGACAACCCGCGCCTCCTGCTGATCGCGTACCGGGGCGACACCGGACTCGACGACGGCCAGCCGCGTTCGGTGTACTCGGTCGACGTCAACCAGATCGAGAGCGGCGAGTTGGAGATCGTCGAGACGGAACAGAAGTTCCTGGCGCCCGGTGAGTCGGTGGAGCTCGACGACGGTTCGTATGTCACGTTCGAAGGCTTCAAGCCGTACGCGACCCTGCAGGTGCGCGAGGACCCGGGCGAGCTGCTCGTCCTCGTCGCCGCGATCCTCATGCTCGGTGGTCTGATGCCCGGCCTCATCGTGAAACGACGCCGCGTGTGGGTGCGTGTCGGCGACGAGGGCACCGAGGTGGGCGGCCTGACCCGCAACGAATACGAGGGCTTCGCCGAGGAGTTCGATCGGCTGGCCGACGAGATCAACGAGGCGGGCACGGCCCGCGACACGATAGGAAGCAAGGCATGACCACACACTCGGGGCTCGCCGACGCCTCTGACCTGGCGTTCGTGTTGACGATCGTCGCGTACGCGATCGCGATGTTCGCCTACGCCGTCGAATACTCCTTCGGGCGCAAGGCCGAGAAGGCGGAGGCGCGGGAGCTCGTCGCCGTCGGCGGGCCGTCGGACGCGACCGACGTCGACACCGCGGAGGATCGAGACGAAGGTCAGCCCGCCGTCACCTCACGACAGGCGCGGATCGCGGGACGGATCGGTTTCGTGGCGATGGTGCTCGGCGTCGTCGCGCACGCCGCCTCCCTGGGGTTGCGCGCGGCCGCCGTCGGCCGTTGGCCGTGGGGCAACATGTTCGAGTTCATCGTCGCCGTCGCGCTGATGGGCGTCGTCACCTGGACCGTCATCGTCGTCCGAAAGATGGCGGCGCGCCGACTCGGACTGTTCACGATGCTGGTGGTCGTGCTCCTGCTCGGTGCGGCGACCCGCGTCTACACCGACGCCGGTCCGCTGGTGCCGGCCCTCGACTCGTACTGGATCGCCATCCACGTGTTCGCGGCGATCGTGGCGACCGGCATCTTCCTCGTCGGTTTCGTCGCGGCGGTGCTGCACGTGATCAAGCGTCGATACGAACAGTTCGACGAGGACGACGGGACCCTTCGCTTCCCGATGACGCTCGGTCCGAAGCTGCCCGACGCGACGACGCTGGAACGTTTGACCTGGCGCCTGCACGTCCTCGCCTTCCCACTGTGGACGTTCGCGATCATGGCCGGAGCGATCTGGGCCCGCGAAGCCTGGTCGCGCTACTGGGGCTGGGACCCGAAGGAGGTCTGGTCGTTCGTGGCGTGGGTCGTCTACGCCGCCTACCTGCACTCCCGCGCGACCGGCGCGTCCGGGAAGAAGTGGGCGCCGTGGATCGCGATCATCGGCTGGGGCGTGATGCTGTTCAACTTCTTCGGCGTCAACTTCCTCCTCAGCGGCCTCCACTCCTACGCCTGACCTCGGACGAGGCATCGTCCACGCCAAACGGAGCGTCCATTTCGGGCGCTCCGTTTTCGTGCCACGGCACCGCGCCACGTCGACCGAAGCGTTCGGCCGGGTCGGAAGTGATGGGTGAGACCGCGCCGAACCCGTGCCCAAAGCCACCTCGGTACCCGCACGCGTTCGGCTCGGTCGAGTGACATACGAAACCCGACCGTTCCGCGGAGACTCGAACGAGGCCGAGCCGAGCCGAGCCGCGAGAGCTGACCGTCGGTCGAACCGACGTGGGCAACGCTCCACCGCTCGATTCCGCGGGCGTCGCGTCAACGCCCCGGGACATGCGCCCCGCGGGCAAGACCGGGCCAGTCCCGAAGGACAAGGCGCACCACAGGACCGATCGGGGCGTCACGGCCTCAGCGCAGCAGCAGGTCCGCGCAGGCGAAGCAGAACAGGACGATGCCGATGACGCCGTTCGCCGTGAAGAAGGCCCTGTTCAACTTGGACAGATCCGTGGGTTTCACGATCGCGTGTTCGTACGCGAACACCGCCGCCGTCGCCACGAGGCCGATCCAGTACAGGACGCCGTAGCCGGTGAGCAGGCCGAACCAGACGAACAGACCCATCGTCACCACGTGCGCGACCGTCGAGGTGTGCAGCGACGCGGCGATGCCGAACCGCGCGGGGAACGAGCGGACGCCCTGGCCACGGTCGGCTGCCACGTCCTGGCACGCGTAGATCAGGTCGAAGCCGCCGATCCACAGGCCGACGGCCGCGCCGAGGACGACGGACGGCCCGAAACCGTCGAAGGTCCCCGTGACGGCGAGCCAGGCGCCGACGGGGGCGACCAACTGCGCGAGCGCGAGAATCGCGTGCGGGAAGTCGGTGAACCGCTTCCCGTACGGGTACACGATGAGCGGGATGACCGCCAGCGGCGACAGCACCAGGCACAGCGGATTCAGCAGGGCCGCCGAGCCGACGAACAGCACGAGGGCGACGCCGCTGCCGACGTAGGCGGTGCGCAGGCTGACGGCGCCGGTCACGAGTTCGCGGTTCGCCGTGCGCGGGTTCAGCGCGTCGATGCGTCGGTCGATGATCCGGTTGACGGCCATGGCGAACGTTCGCCCGGCGACCATCGCGATCGTGACGAGCGCGAGCACCCACCAGTCGAGCCAGTCGGACAGGCTCGTGCCGGGACCGCCGTCGACGGTCCACATCGCCGTCAGGGTCGCGAGGTACGCGAACGGCAGCGCGAAGACCGAGTGTTCGATGACGACGAGCTTGGCGAACGCGCGGACATGCCCGGCGAGCGTCACAACCCGTACTCCCGCCACCGGGCGTCGACGGTCGCCTTGACGGCCGCGGTCATCGTCGCCTCGTCGGGCCAACCGCGCGTGTACCCCTCGGTGGGGAGCTTGCGGGTCGCGTCCACCCCGGCCTTGCCGCCCCAGAACTGCTGGTACGAGGCGTGATCGAGGTGGTCGACGGGGCCCTGAGTGACGACGAGGTCCCGGTCGTAGTCGACGTTTCCGAACGCCCGCCACGCGACCTCGTTCAGGTCGTGCACGTCGCAGTCGGCGTCGACGATGACGAGGAGCTTCGTCAGACCGATCATGTGGGCGCCCCAGATCGCGCTCATGACCTTCTGCGCGTGCTTGGGGTAACGCTTGTCGATCGACACGATCAGGCAGTTGTGGAAGACGCCGGGCTCCGGCATGTTGTAGTCCACGATGTCCGGGATCATGAGCTTGAGGAGTGGCAGGAAGATCCGTTCGGTCGCCTTGCCGAGGCCGTAGTCCTCCTGCGGCGGCTTCGAGGTCACGATCGAGTGGTAGACGGGCTCGCGACGCGTCGTCATGCATTCGACGTGCAGCACCGGGAAGTCCTCGACCGGCGTGTAGAAGCCGGTGTGGTCGCCGAACGGCCCTTCGGGGCGACGCTCGCCCGGTTCGACGTAGCCCTCGAGGATCACCTGGGCGTTCGCCGGGACCTGCAACGGCACGGTGAGGCAGTCGACCATCTCGACGCGTTCGCCGCGCAGGAAGCCCGCGAACAGGTACTCGTCGATCTCCCCCGGCAGCGGAGCTCCCGCCACATAGGACACGACGGGGTCGGCGCCGATCGCGACGGCGACGGGCAGTCGCTCACCGCGCCGCTCCGCGACCGCGTGGTGGGCGGTGGAGTCCTTGTGGATCTGCCAGTGCATGCCGAGCGTGCGCTTGTCGTGCTGTTGCAAGCGGTACAGGCCGAGGTTGCGCTTCCCCGTCTCGGGGTGCTTGGTGTGCGTCAGCCCGAAGTTGTGGAAGATCCCGCCGTCGCCCGGCCACGTCTGCAGGCCGGGCAAGCGGTTCAGGTCCACGTCGTCTCCCTTGTAGACGACCTGCTGGCACGGCGCGGTGCGGACCTTCTTCGGCGGCACCGACTTCAGCTGCATGAGCTTGCCGAGCCCTTCGCGGATGCCCGCGAAACCGACCGGGATCTCCAACTTGATCAGATCCGCGATGCGCTCGCCGATCTCGTTGAGATCGTTGACGCCCAAGGCCTTCGCCATCCGCTCCGGTGTTCCGAAGAGGTTGATCGCAATCGGCATGTCGCCGCGCGTCGGGTTCTCGAAGAGGAGCGCGGGTCCCTTGTCGACGACGACGCGTTGCGTGATCTCGCTGACTTCGAGGTCTGGATCGACGGGGGCGCTGATGCGTTTCAGATCGCCGTCGCGTTCCAGTGCGGCGATGAACTCACCGAGGTCGGCGTACGGGAATTTCGCGGAAGACACCCGTTCATTGAACCCGATCGGCCCATGCCGGTGGTAGCGCCGTCCGGTGTGAGTGTCGTCCGATACGCCACCGTCACGCGGCGCGACGGTGTGGTGGGGCACGGCGGCTCGACGCGGTGTCCCCGGCGCGCGGCCGATCAGGCACCCTATCGGCGTGGGGCAACGAGATGAGCGAGACGAGACGACGGCGCGGACGCCCTGGGTGGTCGGGATTTCCGGGGCTTCCGGCACGCCGTACGCGAAGGCCGTGCTGACGGCGTTGATCGACGCGGGCGAGACGATCGACCTCGTCGTGTCACGAGCGGCGCGATTGACGATCCTCGATGAGACGGGCCTGCCGTTCCGGGACGCGCGATGGCGCGGCGACCTGGCGGCCTGGCTCGGACGCGACGACCTCGACGGCGTCCGGCACTGGTCGGCGGGCGACCTCGCGGCGGGACCGTCCAGCGGTTCGTACCGGGTGCGCGGCATGGTCGTCGTTCCCGCGTCGACGGCCGCGTGCGCGGGCATCGCGATCGGACTGTCGAAGGACCTGCTGCAACGCGCGGCCGACGTCAACCTGAAGGAACGTCGGCCGGTCGTCGTCGTCCCCAGGGAGACCCCGGTATCGCGAAGCCACCTCGTCCACCTGCTGAGCCTCCATGACGCGGGCGCCATCGTGCTCCCGGCGTCACCGGGGTTCTACGCGGGTGCGTCCGAGCTTCAACAACTCGTCGACTTCGTGGCCGGCCGGGTGCTCGACGCGATCGACGTCCCGCACACGCTCTATCAGCGGTGGCGGGGCGAGCTCGGATCGGGACGCGAGGCCGAATGACCACAATGAGGGATTGAGATACCGCTCGGCTGGAGGAACCGCCGGGCGAGAGCGGCCGAGCGTGCCGAGGCGAAGATCACGCTCGCGGTGGTGCGTTGACGGGCGGGACTGCGGGTTCCTGGGGCGTTACTTCTCGAGCGGCGAGGCGTCGCCGAGCTCGCCCTGAAGCAGGGCCCGAACCTCGGACTCGCGGAATCTGCGGTGCCCACCTGGTGTGCGGATACTGCCGATGCGACCCGCGGCGGCCCACCGTGTCACGGTCTTGGGATCGACGCGAAACAATGCGGCCACTTCGCCGGGTGTCAAGAGACGGTCATTCTCCATGACGATGTGCACCCCTTTTTTTAATGAACCGTGCCGAATGCCCTGGTAGGCGCGTATGCCCCCATTAGAGCACCAAACGGGGCATTCCGCCAGATGATCATTGACATCTTTTGGTCAGGTTAGGCTCACCGGATGGACGACACTGACGAGCGGATCGTACAGCTACTTCAAAACAATGCCCGCATGTCATATGCCGAGCTAGCGCGCCAGGTCGGGCTCACTTCTCCATCGGTTCAAGAGCGCGTGGCAAAGCTCGAACGCAATGAGATTATTACCGGCTATCGGGCGGAAATCAACCCCGAAGCGGTCGGTTTGGGAATCACCGCGCTGATCGGCATCGTCACGACGGCGGGCGCCGATTATCCGCAAGTGGCGGAGGGCATCCGGCCGATCCGGGAAGTCGAATCATGCTATTTCATGGCGGGTGAGGAGTCGTACCTGTTGAAAGCCCGCGTCGGCACGATGGCCGAACTCGAACAGCTCGTGAACCGATTGAGTCGCCTGCCCGGCATCGGCGGAACCCGCACGACCATCGCCCTGTCCACGAAGTGGGAGTCCCGGCCCCAGGCGCGGCCGCCGTCACAGGATTAGGCTTCGCCGCATGGACACCCTCGATCGCTGCTGCGAGGACACCCGGAGCTGGGTCAACAACGCCGTCCGGGTCGTCGCCGCCGACGCGAACCGTTCCGCCGACACCCACCTCCTGCCGTTCCCACTGTGCGCCGACTGGGGCATCGACCTGTACCTCAAGGACGAGTCCGTACACCCCACCGGGAGTCTCAAGCACCGCCTCGCGCGATCGCTGTTCCTGTATGCGCTGTGCAACGGCTGGATCACCGAGGGAACCACCGTCATCGAGGCGTCCAGCGGTTCGACCGCCGTCTCGGAGGCCTACTTCGCGAAACTCCTCGGCCTCCCGTTCATCGCGGTCATGCCCGCCACCACGAGCCGCGAGAAGATCGACCTGATCACGTTCCACGGAGGCACCCCGCACCTGGTGGACGATCCCGCGCAGGTCGTGGCGACCGCTCGCCGCCTCGCCGCCGATTCGGGCGGGCACTACATGGACCAGTTCACGTACGCCGAGCGCGCCACGGACTGGCGCGGCAACAACAACATCGCGGAGTCGATCTTCTCGCAGTTGAGCGCGGAGCGGCACCCGATTCCATCGTGGATCATCGTCGGCGCGGGAACGGGCGGGACGTCGGCCACGATCGGCCGGTACGTCCGCTACCAGCGGCACTGCACGAAGCTGTGCGTCGTCGATCCCGAGAACTCGGCGTTCTTCGACGGCTGGGCCCGCGAGGACGCCGACGCCTCGGTGACGTGCGGATCCCGGATCGAGGGGATCGGACGGCCGACGATGGAACCGTCCTTCATCCCATCCGTTGTGGACATGATGATGAAGGTGCCCGACGCCGCCTCGGTGGCGGTGCTGCGTGAGGCGTCCCGCGTCCTCGGTCGTCGACTCGGCGGATCGACCGGCACGAACCTGTACGCCGCGTTCGCGTTGATAGCGCGGATGCGGGCGGCGGGCGAGACCGGCAGCGTCGTCACGCTCCTGTGCGACTCCGGCGATCGGTACACCAACAGCTACTTCAACGACGACTGGGTCGCGAGGCAGGGCCTCGACCTGGCGCCGTTCACGGAGGCGACCCGCCGCTTCCTGACCACCGGCGTCTGGGCCGAACCGGCCTGACCACGACCGTCCACGAAGCCTGGACATGGAACACCCCCGAAGCCGTCCGTCGAGGACGACTCTCGGGGGTGTCGGTTCAGACCGGACGGTCCGTCTCGTCCTCGAACTCGCCGATGATCTCCTCGAGGAGGTCCTCCAGCGCGATGAGACCGACAACGGTCGACGAGGCGTCAGCGACGAGCGCCAACTGGGCCCGCTGCGCACGCATGACGGTGACGGCCTTCGAGACCATCTCACCGCCGGGCAACGTCAACGGCGGGAACATCAGGTCCCGCACCGAGGTGTCGGGGTCGGCCTGCACCGCCTCGCGGATGTGGACGAGGCCGACGGGCCGGTCGACGTCCATGACGACGAGCCGGGAACGACCGCACTCACGGCTGGCGGCTTCGATGTCGGCGGCGGTCGCGGTGATCGAGACGGACTGGATCTCGGCGCGGGGCACCGAGATGTCGGCGACCGTCGTCGACTGGACCCGCAGGGCGCCGGCGAGCATCTGGTGCTGTTGCTCCGGCAGGAATCCCTGCTCCCTCGATTCCCGCAACAGGATCCGCAGCTCCTCCGGGCCGTGCGCCTGCGCGGCCGTGTCCTGCGGGGTGATCTTGAACAACCGCAGGAGGCCGTTGGCCATCCCGTTCAGCGCGATCAGGATCGGTCGCATCAGCCAGGTGAAGCCGCGGAACGGCAGCGCCAGCATGATCGCGGAGTCCTCGGGGTGCGAGATCGCCCACGACTTCGGGGCCATCTCACCGACGACCATGTGCAGGAACACGACGACGACGAGCGCGATCAGGAACGCGATCGCGTAGCTGGCCTGGCTCGGGATGCCGATCGACTGGAACGCTGGATCGAGCAGGTGTGCCAGCGCCGGTTCGGCGAGCGCGCCGAGGCCGACGGTGCACACCGTGATGCCGAGCTGGGCTCCCGCGAGCATGAGGGTCAGTTCGCGGGTGCCGTGCAGGGCGGCCTTGGCGGCGCGGGAACCTTCGGCGGCGCGCGCTTCGAGCCGGTGGCGTTTGCTCGCCAGCAGCGCGAACTCGGCGGCGACGAAGAACGCGTTCGCCACCAGCAGGATCAACGAAATGGTGAGGGCGACTCCGGTGCTCATGCCTTCACCTCCGGGTCAATCGTGGTTTCGATGAGCTCGACGACGACCGTCTGCGGCACGTGCCGGCTGACGGACATGACCGTCAGCCGCGCGGAGAGGTGCGCGGCCGGTTCGTCGTCGTCGACGTGGCCGTTCTCGGTGCGGGACACCGGTTCGACGTCGACCGTGTCGCCCGAGTTGGGCACGCGGCCGAGCGCGTCCATGACGAGCCCGCCGAGGGTCTCGTAGTCGTCGTCCTCGGGCAGTTGGAGACCGGTCGCGTCGGCGACCTCGTCGACGCGCAACCGGCCCGGCACGAGCCACGATCCGTCGGGTTGCCGGACGGCGCGGACCTCGACCAGGTCGTCCTCGTCGCGGATGTCCCCGACGAGTTCCTCGGCCAGGTCCTCGAAGGAGATGACGCCCGCGAAGCCGCCGTACTCGTCGAGCACGATCGCCTGCTGGCGGTGCTCACTGCGCAGCCGTTCGAGCACGTCCGGCAGCGGCAGGCTCTCGGGAATGAGCAGCGGCGGCGCGGCGATCTGGCTGACCCGCGACGCGTCCCGCTCGGTTCGGGGGACGGTGAGGACTTCGGCGAGGCCGACGACGCCGATGACGTTGTCGATCTCGTCCTCGATGACGGGGAAGCGCGAACGGCCGGTCGCGAGCTTCTCGACGAGCTGCGCGACGGTCTCCGTCGCGTCGACGGTCTCGACGTCGACGCGCGGCGTCATCGCCTGACCGGCGGTCAGTTCACGAAAGTCGAGCCCGCGGTCGAGCATCTGCGAGAGCTCGTCGTCAAGGTGTCCGCTGTCCCGGGATTCGTCGATGATGTGGTGCAGGTCATCGGTGGACGCCCCGTGCGGGAGTTCCTCGACCGGTTCGATGCCGATGGACCGCAGCAGGCGGTTCGACACCGAGTCGAAGAAGCGGATGATCGGACCGGCGATGGCGACGTAGATCAGCGTCGGTCGGGACAACCAGCGCGCGAGTTCGACGGTCTTGGCGATCGCGAGGTTCTTGGGGGCGAGTTCTCCGAGGACCATCTGCACGACGTTCGCGAACACGAGGGTGAGCACACCCGCGAGCACGCCCGCGACGCCGGCGGGCATGGACGCGCCGAACAGTTCCGACAGGCCCTCACCGAGATAGGGATCGGCGAAGAAACCGACGAACAGGGCGGTGACGGTGATACCGAGCTGCGCGCCCGACAGCATGAACGACAGCCGGGCGGTGACCTTCAGCGCGCGAGCGGCGGGTTTGTCCCCGGCTTCGGCGAGCTGTTCCAACCGCGAACGGTCGACTGCGACGTATGCAAATTCTTGAGCCACGAAGAACGCCGTGGCGGCGGTGACGGCCAGGATGATGACGAGGCCGAGAAGGATTAGCACGGAGCGTTCACCGCGCTCTTTTCGTGCGAGTGCGCACGTAGTTCGCGTATCAGCCGGGCCACGCCCGGCCGAGTACTACAACCTTCTATGTCGCCCGTCGAGGCAGTTGATGTAGGCATGGCGACAAGAATAAAGGACTGTGGCCCTTCGCGAAAGTCGACGTGACCTAACCCGCTGTCGACCATCTTGAGCGCTCCGCACCCGGTTCCACACTTCGTTCGCGACGGAGCCCGCGACCTGCTCAACGGCGCGGGCGAACGACCGCTCGGTTGGGCGGATGTCGAGGACGAACGTGTTCTCGACACCGCCCAACCGGGAGGAATCTAGAGGTCGTCGGCTGGGGTTTCCCGGTACTGCTGGTGCAGTTCGACCGGCTTGGTGCGCTTCTGGGAGACGCGCCGCGCGCGGATGTTGAGGAACTCGACCAGCAGCGAGAACGCGATCGGTCCGTAGACGTACGGCTTGGGGATGTGCTGGTCGAACCCGTCCGCGACGAGCGAGGCGCCGATCAGCACGAGGAACGACAGGGCGAGCATCTTCAGGCTCGGGTGGCGATCGATGAAGTCGGAGATGCGCCCCGCGAACCACAGGGTGATCCCGATGGCGACGACGACGGCCGCGACCATGACGACGAGTTCGTCGACCATGCCGACGGCGGTGATCACCGAGTCCAGAGAGAACACGATGTCGAGGAGCGCGATCTGGATGATGACGCTGGAGAAGACGGCGTGCTTGGCCTTGCCGGTGCCCTCGTCGCCGTCGGGGCCCTCGAGACGTTGATGGATCTCGTGCGTGGCCTTGACGAGGAGGAACAGTCCACCGAGGATGAGGATCAGGTCGCGGGCGGAGAACTCCATCCCGACGAGGGTGAACAGGGGAACGGTCGCGGCGATCAGCCATGACAGCGTGAACAGCAGCGCGAGGCGCATGACGAGCGCCAGGGAGAGCCCGATGAAGCGCGCGCGGGGGCGCTGCTCTTCGGGGAGTCGGCCGGTCAGGATCGAGATGAAAACGACGTTGTCGACACCGAGAATGAGTTCCAACAGCAGCAACGTCGCGAACGACAGCCACGTTTGCGGGTCGGCGAGCAATTCCATCCGCCGAATGTACCGGGGGTGTGCCTGAACGTTTCCCGTCAGTTGCCGGTTGTCGTCCGCGCCACGACCGGAGGGGTTCGCCCACGGCCACTTCGGGAACGAGCCGTCGCCGAGCGACGACGGCCCGTTGTCACTCGGACAACACCCGACCGAGGTGGTCGGACTCGTCTCGCACGCCCGGCGGCACGCGACGACCCCGCTCGAGATGTGCTCGACGGTGACGTCGCTGCGGATCCCATCGCCGATCATGCCGGGCTTGCCCACCGTCTCGTATCCGTCGGCGCTCAGTTCGACGATGGGTTCCCGGGTCAGACCGGGGGTGATGTTCTCGACCTCGCCCATGACGCGATCGCCCTCGGCGTAGACGTGGAACTCGGTGACCTCCCCCTTGTTCCTAACAATGAAGGTGACCGTCCCGGCGGGCGGCCTCGGGGGCCGTGACCTCCGCCTTGCCGAGCCCACGAACGTCCACAAGCAGCAGAGATCGCGACTTAGGATAGTGGCGATTCTCGGGGGGCGAGTCATGAGCTACATCGGGCGGCACTGGTACGACCGCATGACACCTCGCGACACGAGCGAGCCACACCGCGCCGCGACGAATCTGGAGCTGCTGTTCGACCTGGTCTTCGTCGTCGCGATCGCGGGAGCGGCGTCGAGCCTGGAGGTCGCGATCGCGGAGGGCCGCTACAGCTGGGGCGTCGTCCACTTCGTCATGGTGTTCTTCGCGGTGTGGTGGGCGTGGATGAACTTCACCTGGTTCGCGTCCGCCTACGACGTCGACGACGGGCCGTACCGCCTCCTGACACTGGTCGAGATGGGCGGGGCGCTCGTCATCGCCTCGGGAGTCAGCGCGGCGTTCAACGACCAGGACTACACGATCGTCGTCGCGGGCTATGTCCTCATGCGACTCGCCATGATCGTCCAGTGGCTGCGAGCGGCGGCGGGCGATCCCACGCGACGTCCGACCGCCCTGCGCTACGCGATCGGAATCGGGGTGGCCCAGGCCGGATGGGTCGGGCTGCTCCTCATTCCCTCACAGTGGAGCATTCCGGTGTACTTCGCGTTGATGGCGGTGGAGCTCACCGTTCCGATCTGGGCCGAGCACGCGACCGCGACGCCATGGCATCCGGGCCATATCGCCGAACGGTACGGGCTCTTCACGATCATCGTGCTCGGCGAGTCGATCGGCGCGGCGGTGCTGTCGATGCGGGAGGCGGCCGACGAGGGCGGCGAGGACGTCGACCTGTACGGCATCGCCGGCTTCGGACTGATCATCGTGTTCTGCATGTGGTGGGTGTACTTCGATCGCGACGCCGCCACGCTGTTGCGCGGGCGAACCTCGGCCCTCGGCTGGGGATACGGCCACCTGGTGATCTTCGGCAGCGCGGCGGCCGTCGGCGCCGGACTCCAGGTGGCGATCACCGCCGCGACGCATCACGATCACATCCCGCACCAGGTCGTGGGCGCGTCCATCGCGATCCCCGTCATCGGTTTCCTCGCGGGAGTGTGGACGCTGCACATCGTGTCCCTGGGCTCGCGGTGGCTCAACACGGTGTACGCCGTCACGATCGTCGCGGTCGCGCTCACCGTTCCGCTCCCGGCGACGCTCGCACTGGTCGCGATCTGCCTGGCCGGGCTCGTCGCCGTCAGCGCGTGGGCAGGTCACCGGTTCGCCGAGGCTCCCCGGTGATCCACGTCCACCTCAGGCCGTCGACGCCTTGGGTGCCGCGACCAGGTCGGCCGTCGGGCGACCCCGGGTGACGACGACGGGCTCCGCTCCCCGCTGGTGTCGCCGCAACTGCAACGACCCGCAGGCACAGCGCGTCCACACGAGCTGGCTGGAGTCGCGGTCGAGCCGACGCGAGATCGTCTGGTACGGCTCGGCGTCGAGCCAACCACAGTGCGGGCAGTGAGTGGCCATGACGGCACCTTTCCACTAAGGAGTATTGCGGATCGAGGATTGGACCCGATAAGACACGCGTGGCTACCCGGCAAGGATGCATCCGAAATCATTCAGTGTCAACGTCGGAATATTGCAGGAGATCGTTAAGCTATGCCTTGATGATTGATCTACGCCGACTCCACGTCCTGCGCGCCGTCGCCCATTACGGGACGGTCACCGGCGCCGCCAAAGCCCTGCACATGAGCGCCTCGGCCGCCTCTCAGCAGATCCGCCAGCTGGCCAAAGAGTTGCAGGTCACACTGTTGGAGCCGCAGGGCCGTAACGTCCGTCTCACGGCGGCCGCGCACACCCTGCTATCGCACGCCGACGCGATCGAGGCACGTTGGCGGCGGGCGGAGTCCGAGCTCTACGCCACCGGGGACGAGCCGGGCGGCGAGCTCAGATTGTGTGGTTTCCCCACAGCAATCGCCACGATATTGGCTCCCGCAACTGAACAATTGAGGTCGCGGCACCCGGCGATCGAGGTCCGTTTGAAGGAGGCGGAGGTCAGCGAGTGCTTCGACCTGCTGTTCTCCGGGGACGCCGACCTCGCCGTCGTCGAGGCGACCCTCGATTCGCCGCCGCTGGACGACATCCGCTTCGACCAACGTCCACTGCTCGACGACCCGTTCGACGTGGTCGTCTCCGCCGACCATCCGCTCGCCGACCGAGCCGCCATCGCGTTGACGGAACTCGCGCGGGAACGCTGGATCCTCGGCCTGACCGGCAGCACCTTCCGGCAGCACACACTCGCCGCGTGCAGCAACGCGGGCTTCAGTCCGTTCGTCGCCCACGAGGCGTGCGACTGGTCCGTCGTGGCGACGCTCGTCGCCCACGGGCTCGGCATCGCGATAGTTCCGCGTCTCGCCCAGCTCCCCCCGAACCTCCCGCTGCGACGCATCGCCGTCGACGGCCCGTATCGGCCGGTGCGGCACTTCCTGTCGAGCACGCGGCGTGGCAGCCGCGAGCACCCCACGATCGCGGCGGCGTTGACGGCGATCGGCGAGGTCGCGGCCGCTCGCGAGTAGGAGCACTTCTCTCGCCGCGTCCGTCGGGGTACGAGACGGGACCCGCGCGTTCCCGGAGGGAAGCCCCGCACCTCGCTCCCGACACACCGGCACGGCCGGTGTCCGCCGGGTCGGGGTGGCGCCGAAGCAGAATCGAGGCGGTCACGGCGTCCGCCGTGGCACGCAACGACTCGGGGGATTTCCGGACATGACGCGCACGCACCTGGTCGCGGTGGCCATCACGGCCACCCTGTTGCTGTCCGCCTGCGGCGGCGACGAGCCCGAGGCGACGGACGAGGCCAGCCCCTCCCAGTCGACTTCGGACGAACCCCGCACCATCGGCGGCGGCGACGTGCCGGTCACCTTCGACATCCCAGGCAACTGGAAGGACTTCGACTCGACCTCGGGCGACATGCAGGACCAACTCGCCGAGGCCGACCTGCCCGACGAGCTCCAGTCCCTCGTCGAGATGGCGGTCGCCCAGCTCGGCGACACCCCGCTGTTGTACGCGCTCGACCCTCGACCGAAGGGTGACTTCGCCACCAATGTCAACGCCTATTGCGGAACGGGCGAGGAGGACGATTCCCTGACGGCGATTCAGAAGGCCGCCGAGTCGGGATTCAAATCGATGGACGCCACCGATGTCGAATCGGAGCCGATCGCGATCCGAGGCGACGCCGAGGCCGTTCAGACCACGTACAAGCTCGCGCAGGAGGGCGCCGAACTGGCGGGCACGCAGTACGGCATCCCGGTCGACGGGCAGTTCTGCTACGTGACGATGACGACCGACGACACGGCCGCGTACGACGCCGTCGCGGTCCTATTGCGAGACTCGCTCTCCGTCGGATAAATCCTATGTAGACTTTTTGACTTCACTGTCACCCATTGATTATTCGGTATGGCATTCGGTAATGTCCGCGACATCACCGTACGTCGGCCACCCCCGGCCAACGAATCCAGACAGGACCGAATAATGAGAACTGGCACCCCCGGCACCGGTGTCGGCGCGCGCGTACCCGGCATCGCGCGTCGCCTCACCGTCGTGTCGCTCATGACCGGCGGCCTCGCCGCCACGATGATCGGCGGCCCCGCCGCCGCGGCCCCCACGACCACCCCGAGCGCCGAACCGATCGAGGTCGCCGCGGTCGACTTCGCGGGCACGGTCGCGCTCTCGAACTGTTCCGGCGCGCTCGTCTCGATGCCGAACTCCGGCCCCGAGGACCCGGCGTTCGTCATGTCGAACGGGCACTGCCTGGAGTCCGGCATGCCCGGTCCCGGTGAGGTCGTCGTGGAGGCCCCGAGCAGCCGCTCGTTCCAGCTGCTCGACGCCGACGCGTCGACGGTCGGGACCTTGCGGGCCGAGGCCATCGCCTACGCCACCATGACCGACACCGACGTGTCGCTGTACCGGCTCACCCAGTCCTACGCCGAGATCGAGGCCGCGTACGGGATCGCCGCGCTGCCCGTGGCTGCCGATCACCCGGTCGCGGGCACCGCGATCTCGGTCGTGTCGGGGTACTGGGAGCGCGTCTACTCCTGCGACATCGACGACTTCGTGTACGAGCTGCACGAGTCGAGTTGGGTGTGGACGGACTCGATCCGCTACACGCCCGAGTGCCAGACGATCGGCGGAACGTCCGGTTCGCCGGTCCTGAACACCGACACCGGCGAGGTCGTCGGCGTCAACAACACCGGCAACACCTCCGGTGGCCGTTGCACGATGAACGAACCGTGCGAGGTGGACGAGAACGGCACCGTGACCGTCCGCGAGGGCATCAACTACGGCCAGCAGACGTACCAGATCACCGCCTGCGTCGCCGAGGGCAACGTCATCGACCTGACACTGCCCGGCTGTACCCTGCCGCAGCCGTGACGTTCACCCGCCGCGCTCCTGACGGGGCGCGGCGGTTCCGTCTCCGTTGAGGACGCCGCGGCGGGCGAGCAGCCGCGCGTTGAGGACCGCGCCGTACAGCACCACGTTGTTGGACACCCACAGCCACACCAGGAACGCGATGACGCCGCCGAGGGCGCCATAGGTCCGGTTGTACGAGGCGAAGTTCGCGACGTACAGCGCGAATCCCGCCGACACCGCGACCCACGCCACGACGGCGACGATCCCGCCCGCGCTGATGAGCCGGATTCGACCGACGCGGGCGTTGGGCGACGCCCAGTACAGAATCGCGAGGATAAGGCTCACGACGAACAGCAGCAGCGGCCAGCGCGCGACGCCCCAGACCGTCGCTACGGTGCCGCCGGCGCCGAACGCCTCGCCGACCAGTTGGGCGAAGCGCCCGGTGAACGCGAGGCTGGCGAGCGCGAGGACGAGCAGCACGCCGACGGCGACGGTGATCCCGATCCGCAGGCCGTAAACCTTCCACCATGGACGACCCTCGGCCACTCCGAAAATCACATTGGATGCTCGCATGAAGGCGCCCGTGTAGCCGGACGCCGACCACAGCGCGCCCGCGAGTCCGACGATCGCGAGGACGCCCGCCGCGCCGCGCGATTGCTGAAGCCCGAGGATGCCCTCGCTGAGGGTGTCGGCGACGTCCTGCGGCGCGAGTCTCTCGATGTTGGCCACGAGCGTTCGGGTCGCGGCGGGACTGAGCATGCCGAGCACCGACACCAGCACCAGCAGACCCGGGAAGATCGACAGGACCGAGTAGTAGGTGAGCGCTGCGGCCCGGTCCATCATGTGTTCGCGCACGAAGACGCGGCCCGCGTCGACGGCGGCCCCTCGCAACTCCGTGCCGAATCGCCCCACGCGCATTGCGCCTCCTCGCCGAGACCGCCGGTCGTCGATGTCGGATCCCGCGCTCACATGTCCTGTGGCCGTGCGTGTTCTCCCGCGAGTACCTCGGCGAGTCCGAGCGGGCGCCGCCCGGTGACCTGCTCGATCGTGTGGCTGACGACGGAGAGTTCCCCCGTGGCGATCGCCAGATACGACCCCACCCAACCGTCCACAAGATACTTGTCGGCGCCGGATCGGGAGGCGCGCGCCTCCGTCTCGGTCTCGGCGACGTACTCGACCGGTTTCCCGGCGGCGACCGACAGCAGCCGCGCCGTCTCGGTCAGGTCGATCGCCACCGGTCCCGTCACGTCGTAGACCGCGTCGGCGTGGGCGTCGTCCAACAGGGTCGCGACCGCCAGCCGGGCTATGTCGGAGCGCGCGACCCACGCGACCCGACCGGTGCCCGCGGGCCCGCGCAGCACGCCGTCCTCACCGACGAAGTACGGCGCGAGGTCGGCGTAAAGGCTGTTCCGCAACGCCGTCAACGAGAGTCCGGCGTCGAGGATCGCGCGCTCCGTGGCACAGTGCTCGCGCGCGAAGGTGAACGTCGCGTGCGGCGCGGCGGACAGGAACGACGTGTAGACGACCCGTTCGACGCCCGCCTCCGCCATGGCCTCGATCGCGGAGGTGTGCGCCGCCATCCGGTCGACGGACTCCGGCAACGACACCATGAGGACCGTGCGGACCCCGCGCAGGGCCCGCCGCATCGCGGCCACGTCGGCGTACTCGGCGACGTTGGTCTCGGCGGCGTCCAGCGCCGGTGCCTTCTTGGGATCGCGGACGATGAGCCGCTGCGGGACGCCCTGTGCCGCCAGTCGCGCCGCGACCGCCCCGCCGAGCGCTCCCGTCGCGCCGGTGACCGCGATGCTCGGTGTCGTCATGTCGTCTCTCCCTCACGGCCTGAAAACTCTCGTCCCGTCCCCGGCGGACGGGCCATCACGGCGCCATCACCCTCGTCGTCGAACCGCCACTGGGGCGACGACGAGGGGCCGCGGTGCCGAGTGACGCCCTGGCGTCGCCTCGCGCGACTCTCGGAAACGGGACGACCCCCGGTCTGTGTCGCACCAGCCAATCACGAAACATCGTGGCGTGGGCGGCGTCCGGGCGCCCGGTGGGGACACCCGATGCGGCCCCGAAACGCGGCGGCATGTGCGACCCTCGCTGGTACGACCGTTCTCTATCCGACGGGAGACCTCCATGAGCCCAGGAATCGACAACGAGTTGTGCCACCGATCGCGACGCGGATGGGCCGTCATGGCCGCGGTGCTCGCCGCCGCCGTCATCGGGGTGATCATCGCCAGGCAGCGATCCCGGACCGCCGAGGAGGCCACGCTCTCCGTGCCGAGCCGAGCGCGACGCCGAGCCGCCGACGCGGCGCAGTCGGCGCGAGTCGCGGCGACCCGCGCGGTCGAGGGAGCGCAGAACGCGGCCACGGACGCCTACGGCAAACTGCGCCACCACTGACATCCACCAGGACGTCCCGACGTCCCGACGCTTCGCCGTCGTGACCACGGTGCCCGTTCGACCCTTCCGTGAGTCGTTCCCTCATGGACGGAGGTCTCACCATGTCCATTCTCATTCGTTCGACCGTCGCCGTCGCCGCGATCACGGCGCTCGCCGTCAGTGCGGGCTCCGACATCGTCCGGCCGCCGTCGAATCCGACCCACGCCTCGTCGAACGTCAGTCTCACCGAGATGAAGCACCATCTCGAGAGCTTCGAGGACATCGCCGAGGAGCACGACGGCAACCGCGCGGCGGGCACCGGTGGCTACGACGCCAGCGTCGACTACGTCGCCGATCGACTGTCCGACGCCGGTTTCGACGTCACGCTCCAGACGTGCGAGAGCTGTGAGAACTCCGGTGACGTCAACGTCATCGCCGACTGGCCCGGCGGCGACGAGGACGCCACCATCCTGGCGGGCGCGCACCTCGACGGCGTCGAGGCGGGCCCCGGATCGAACGACAACGCCTCCGGGTCGGCCGCGTTGCTACAGGTCGCGTTGACCGTCGCGAAGGCCGACCCCGATCTCGAACGCCACCTCCGGTTCGCGTGGTGGGCCGAGGAGGAGGCAGGCCTGCACGGCTCACAGTACTATGTAGATAGTATTGGCGTGTCGAAGCTCGACGCGTACGTCAACCTCGACATGGTGGCCTCCCCGAACGCGGGCTACTTCGTCGACAACATGACCCAGGACCAGTCCGCGTCGATCGCCGAAGCACTCAACGACGACGGCCTCCCGCCCGCGGAGATGACCGCCTGTTGCAGCGACGACATCTCCTTCTCCGAAGCCGGCCTGCCGACCACGACCTTGTCCGCCGGCTACAGCGACGCGAAGACCCCGGACCAGGCCGACGCCTGGGGCGGGACGTCCGGGGCGCCGTTCGACCCGTGCATCCACACCGCGTGCGACGCCTACCCCGGCAACATCGACCCGACGGCGCTCAACGCGCTCGCGGACGCCGCCGCGATCGGACTCATCGACCTCGCCGGACGATGACCGCCGCGTCGAGAGAACCGGCCGAACGGATTCCCTCGACGCGGCACGACCACGGTGTCACCGTGCCCATAATGGCCGAAAGGATCGCCGACACCGTGGGGGCACCGCCATGACCGACACACTGACCGACGCCCGCGTCGCGTTCCTCGTCGCGCCCGAGGGCGTGGAACAGGTCGAACTGACCACGCCCTGGCGCGCGGTCAAGGAGGCGGGCGGGGCACCGGAACTCATCTCGATCGACGGCGCGTCGGTCGTCCAGGGCTTCGACCATCTCGACCGCGCCGACACCTTCACCGTCGACCACGACATCACCACCGCCCGCGTCGACGACTACGCCGCGCTGGTCCTGCCCGGCGGCGTCGCCAACCCGGACCGCCTGCGCACCGACCGCGCGGCTCTCGCGTTCGTCGCCGAGTTCTTCAGCCACGACAAACCCGTCGCCGCGATCTGCCACGCGCCGTGGACCCTCATCGACGCGGACGTCGTCGACGGGCGGCGGATGACCTCCTACCCCAGCCTCCAGACGGACCTGCGCAACGCGGGCGCCCACTGGGTCGACGAGGAGGTCGTCGTCGACGGACGCCTCGTCACCAGCCGCCGCCCGAACGACCTGCCCGCGTTCTGCGCGGCGCTCATCGACCAGATCAACGGCGACTGATACACGAGACGACCACCGTTGCGTATCGGCCCGATCGTCCGGTACCCATCGCGCCGAAGAACCCGGAACCCGCCCGCATCGACTGTGGTCTCCATACGCTCGGGTGGATAGGACCTCACCGACGAAGGGGGCGGTCACCATGTCATCCGACACACGCCAAGCCTGGGCGCTCGGCGGCACCATGTTCGGCGCCACGATGATGCTCGTCATGGGTGTCTACCAGGTGGTCGTGGGGATCGCCTTGATCTCCAACGACAGCCTGTTCGTGGCCGGACCGGGCTACACCTACACGATGGACACGACGGTCTGGGGTTGGTTGCACCTGGGCATCGGCGCGCTCGCCGTGTTGACGGGTCTATTCCTGTTCACGGGTGCGATGTGGGCGCGTGCCATCGGTATCGCCCTCGCCGCGATCGTCGCGGTGGCGAACTTCGTGTTCCTGCCGTACTACCCGCTGTGGTCGATGGTGATCATCGCGATGAGCATCTTCGTGATCTGGTCGCTCGCCTCGGTATCCATGTCGTCGGGGGTCAGCTCCCGCGGTGACATGGGCACGATGAGCGAGGAACCGTCGGGCCGCGGCCGGGGCAAGGACTGGTCGCGGGTCAACGAACCCTCACGACACGAGGAGGTCGGCCAGTCCTCCTACAAGGCGACAGCCGAGGAGGAACCGTCGTCCTCGATGAAGCGGCCACCCACACGGGGGTCGTCGAGCTGACGACACCACGACGCGGCGCCGGGGCTGATCGCCCCGGCGTCGTCATGTGTCGCCACCGAATCACGAGTGGTGGTTCGGCAGCGGCGCTCGGCTGGTGACCCGCCACGCGACGGCGACGGCGACGGCTATCGCGATGAGCGCCACCGGCAGCCCGATCGCGAGGTCGACGTCCTCGTTTCCGACGATGAGACCCGAGACTCGACCGGGCCAGCCCGCGCCGACCGCGAGTTCGACGACCGCCGCGAGGCAGTACACGCCGATCGCGCAGACCACCGCGAACATCCACCGCATCCGGAAGAACAGGATCGCGATCGACCAGCCCGCCACGAAATGCGCGATGTACACGAGCAGGCTCTCCAGGAAGACGAGTCCGAACTGGTCGGGGCTCGCGAACAGGTGGGCGCCCTCTATCGACTGCTCCCAGCCGTACGCGTCGTAGACGAGCGTCTCCGCGTAGTACGCGCTCGCGATGAGCAGCGCCAAGGCGATCGAGATCAACGGAATGGTGATGACCAGGGTGATCGAGAGCGCCCGTCGAGTGAATCCGACCGCGATGTACGGCTGGAAGCACATCGCGATGAGCACGATGCCGAGCCCGAGCATCCAGTACCGGGGAGGCATGGTGGCGAAGTCCAGGATGCTGTCGGAGACGGTGCCGACCGCGTTGATGATCGCGGTGATCGTCGCGACGACGGCCAACACGAGCATCCAGATCGGCCCGACGTACATGAGGGCGCCGCGGGTGAAGTTAAACGCCAGTCGGGACGGCGAGTATGAGGCATGGGTTGTCATTGTTTGTCCCTTCAGGACTATATGCGGGAGGGGTGGGCGATGGGGCCGTGGGCGGTACGGTCGATCGGCGTCGGCGGCGTCGGCGCGCCGCGGCGACGGCGAGAACCGTCGCCGCCAGCAGCAGGACCGGCACGAGGGCGTCGACTCCCGGCTCGGTGGCCCCGTGCGCGGTCACCGAGAGCCAGGACTCGATCCACGTCCACAGTTGAACGCCTGGAGTAGAGACCGTCATCGCCGCCTCCGGTCAGCGAATCGTCAGGGGCGCGATCGTGGCGCGACGCAGCATCGCCGCGATCGCCACGAGACTCAGCAGCGTCAGTCCGAACGGGACCGCCAGCATGCCGGGCCCCGCGATCAGATCGAATCCATCCACAAGAGATCCCGTGATGCTCTCCCGCCACGACACGGCCTCGGCGATCAGCGCCGGCAGGATCGCCACCGGCAGGATCGCGGTACCGATCCAACCACCGAAGCAGACATAGCCGCTGCAGATCAGCCAACCGGCCACGAAGTACGCGAGATAGAGGACCAGGAACTGCGCGAACAGGGTCGCCGTCGACCCGGCCGAACCCAGCAGGTCCACACCGGAGAACTGCTCGACACCGGCCAGGCCGAACGCGAACCGTTCGAGGCCGAAGCCGACCATCATCAACACCGCCACCAAGAGCGACATCAACGCGCCGTGCACCACTCCGCCGACGAGCACGTCGCGGCGGGTCCGTCCGTGGGCCACGAACACCCGCAGGCTCGGCGCCGACACCGCGACCCCCAGCACGAGCAGGAAGTACTGCGGCAGCCAGCGGGCGCCGCTCCACACCGACGACGTCACCTCACCGAGGGAGCCGATGGCGATGGTGATCAGCGCGACCACGACGACGAGCACGGCCCACAACCCGAGTGCCAGTGGGCCGAGCAACCTCGTCAGCCACCATCCGATCGACGGGGGACGCTTCATGACCGACGCTCCTTCGCCGTGAGGTGGATGAACAGGTCCTGCAACGGAACCGGACCGAGTTCCAGTCCGGCGGCCTTGGCGGCACGACGCTGCTCGGCGCCGAGCTCCCCGAAGGTCGTGACCTGCGTCGTCCCGCCGAGAATTCGCTCATTGAGGACGGTGAGCCCCGCCGTGAACTCCGCGACGGCCGCGCTCGGCCCCGTCACGGACACCCCGCGCTCGCGCAGGTCGTCGGTCGGCTCGTGGAACAGCACCCGTCCCTTGTCGATGATGACGACCTCTTCGAGCAGCGACACGACCTCCTCGATGAGGTGCGTCGAGATGATGATGGTGCGCGGGTGCTCCAGGTAGTCGGCGAGCAGTTCCTCGTAGAACGCGGCCCGACTGGGTGCGTCCATGCCAAGGTGGACCTCGTCGAAGATCGTCAACGGGGCGCGACTCGAAAGCCCGAGAACGACGCCCAGCGCCGAACGCATTCCCCGAGACAGCGCGCTGACGCGCTTGCGAAGCGGCAGTTCGAAACGGTCGACCAGGCGCGCGGCCAAGTCCGCGTCCCAGTTCGGCCGGAAACGAGCCGCGAAGTTGAGGGCGACGGACACGCGGTCGGAGTCGAAGACGTCGCCGCCCTCACGGATCAGGCAGATCTGGGAGACGATGTCCGCGTTCTCGAACGGCGGTTGACCACCGACGAGGACCTCCCCGCTGGTCTGCGGACGAAACGCCGCGATCACGGAGGCCAGGCTGGTCTTGCCGGAGCCGTTGCGGCCCAACAGGCCGTAGATCTTCCCACCGTCGAGCCGCAGACTCATCTCGTCGAGAGCGCGAGTGTCCTTGTACTGCAAGGTGAGGCGAGACAGTTCAATACCGAGGGTCATGGTGGGGGTCACCGATCCTTGTGGTCGTTGATGTAGGTGATGACGTCGTCGAGGCTGATGCCGATGGTCTTCGCCTCATCGATGAGGGGCTGAAGGATCTCGACGAAGAAGCGCTCGCGGTGCTCCTGGCGGAGCTTCTCCCGTGCGTCGGGGCTGACGAACATGCCAATGCCGCGTCGCTTGTAGAGGATTTCCTCATCGAGCAACTGCCGAAGCCCTTTGGCCGCCGTCGCCGGGTTGATCCGATAGGCGGCCGCGTACTGATTCGTCGACATGACTTGCGAGTCCTCCGCCAACGCTCCCGAGAGGATGTCGGCCTTGATGCGCTCGGCGATTTGCCGGTAGATCGGGCTGTGATCGTCGAACATGTGGCCACCTCCTAGTTCGCTAGCTCTGTGGTTCATTACTTGACTAATGAACCATACAACAGACGAACCATGATCGGCAAGCGGATGACCCCGCGCTTCACTCCTCGTCCGTCCTCGCCGCCGCGTCGGAGGAACGGGACCGACGAAACCGCTGGTGGAGCGCCGATCTTGAGCATCGCGGCCGGGGTCGGCGACGCACGGACATCGGAACTCAACTCGTGCACGACTCGATTCGGCGCGCGCCGAAATGAGGACCATCAAGCCGGCCTACTACGGCGGCAGCGCGAGCGTCCGACCGAGGACGGTCCTCTCCTACGACGTCACGGCGGGTGTCAGTTACTTCATGCGGATCCGCGCGGTCGTCGGCGCCTCCGACGTGACGCCCGTCCGCTGCTCGTCGAAGTTCATCAGCCAGTAGCCAGCGTCACCGCGAACATCGCCGGGCGGCCATGTCGACTCCGACATGGACACCCGACTGGCGGACACGGGGCGGGACAACCCACCACCTCGCCGGGCCGTTCTTCGGCTTGGTGGGGCGGTGTACGTCTCGAAGCCGTTCTGCGGGCAGCGGTAACGAAGACCCACCAAGCCGCAGAAGACCACCACGGCACAACTGAAGCGAATCCCTTCCACCCCACAGTGGCNGAGTTCCCCGGNTTGGTGGGTCTCCCTTCCTGCCAGTGGTCCACGTCGCGGACCCGCACACCACCCCCACCGAGCCGCAAGTCTCCGACCACCCGACAAAGCACGCGAGCCCTGACAGCGAACAAAGGCCGCGCCCGAAGAACACTCCTCGGGCGCTGCACCGAGCCCCGCCGTCGTCCAGCCCTTTCACTCGCCTTGCGCCGCAGGCATTGCACACTGATGGGCTCGGTGCCGAACCTCGCGTCCGGCACCGAGCCGCTCGACGATCCCGCGATCGTCGCCTTTCGAGGGTCGGCCGCGTCGCCTCGGCGAGGGTCGCGGCTCGACCGGTCAGCTCGTGAGGATGACGAGCCGCTGGGTCGCCCGCGTCATCGCGACATAGCGGTCGACCGCTCCTTCGATGCCCCCGCCGAACTCCTCCGGGTCGACGAGTACGACGAGGTCGAACTCGAGCCCCTTCGACAGCTCCGGCGTCAACGACCGCACTCGGGAAGTGACCTGGAACGTCGGATCGCCGATGACACAGGCGATCCCGTCGTCATGCGCGGCGAGCCACGCGTCGAGGATCGAGCCGAGATCCGAGATGGACCCGTGCGTGACGGGGACGCCGCCGCTGCGGATGGACGTCGGCACGTTCGCGTCCGGGAGCACGGCCCGGATGACCGGCGCGGCCTCCGCCATGACCTCCTCGGGCGTCCGGTAGTTGATGCTCAACGACGCCAGGTTGATCCGGTCGAAGCCGACCCGTTCGAGCCGATCCCGCCACGGCTCGGTGAACCCGTGCCTGGCCTGGGCGCGGTCCCCGACGATCGTGAAGCTCCGGGACGGGCAGCGCAGCAACAACATCTGCCACTCGGCGTCGGTCAGTTCCTGAGCCTCGTCCACGACGATGTGCGCGAAGGGCCCCGCCAGTTCGTCCACCTCCGTCCGAACCGGACCCTCCACGTCGATGAGCGCGTCCTGCAGATCCCGCCCGTGCAACATGATCATCGCGCCCTCGTTGTCGTCCTCGGCCTCAAGCAGGTCCTCGATGACCCTCGACCTGCGCTCGCGTTCGACCGCGACGGCGGCGTCCCGTCGGCGTTTGCGGCGGGAAGCCTCCGGGTCACCGAGCCGCTGCCGCGCCGCGTCCAAAAGGGGCAGATCGGATACGGTCCAGGCCCGGACGTCCTCGCGTTGGAGGCTTCGAACGTCGTCCGGGTTGAGCCACGGAGCGCACTTCCTCAGGTAGGCGGGCACCGACCACAGGTCTCCGACCAGGTCGGCGGCCTCGATGAGCGGCCACGCGCGGTTGAAGGTGGTGACGAGCTCCCTGTTCCGCAGCAGGGATTTCCGAAGCTGATCGTCGGGGACGTCCTCGTCGTCGTGCTTGTCCACCAGGATCGCCAGCAGCTCCTCCCAGATCTCGTCGCGCGCGTCGTTGTGCGGCGTTCCGGGATCGGGCGCGCCGAACGCCTCGGCCCAGTCGTCGGCGCTCAGCCAGACGTCCGACCAGTGGGTCGTGACCGTCATTCCCTTCGTCGGGGGCTCCTCGTAGAACTTGACGGCCGTCTCGATCGCCTTCACGAGATTCGCGGACGCCTTCAGGGCCGCCACGTGCGGATCCGTCTCGATCCCGGCGGCGGAGCCCTCGGCGATGAGGTCCCGCAGGGTGCACGTCTGAACGCCCTCCTCCCCGAGTCCGGGAAGGACGTCGGCCACGTACGCGAGATATGGCTCATGTGGACCGACGAACAGCACTCCGCCTTGGCGGTGGCCGAGACGCGGGTCGGCGTACAGAAGGTAGGCCGAACGGTGCAGCGCGACGACGGTCTTTCCCGTGCCGGGACCGCCGTCGACGACGAGGGCGCCCCTGGATCCCGCGCGGATGATGGCGTCCTGATCGGCCTGGATGGTGCCGAGCACGTCGCGCATGCGGTCCGTTCGCTCGCCGCCCAGGCTCGCGATGAACGCGGACTGGTCGTCGAGTGCGGCGGCGTGCCCCTCGAAACCGTCCGAAGTGAACACCTCGTCCCAGTAGTCGGTGATCCGGCCGAGGGTCCAGCGATAGCGGCGACGCCTCGTCAGGCCCATCGGGTTGCCGTGAGTCGCCCCGAAGAACGGCTCGGCCACGGGCGACCGCCAGTCGAGCAGCAGCCGACGGCCCTCGCTGTCGGTGAGTCCGAGTCGTCCGATGTAGATGAACTCGCCGGTGTCCGCGCTGACGATGTGGCCGAGGCACAGGTCCAACCCGAAGCGACGCAACGCGCGCAGGCGAGCCGTCAACCGATGGATCTCCATGTCCCGATCCAGGGCCTTCTGGCCGACGCCGCCGGGCGCCCGGCGTTCGACGTCGAGACGCTCGGACAGTTCCGCGATCGACTGTTCGAGGCTCGCCTCGATGGCCGCGAAGTGCCGCTCGTCGGCGGCGATGAGCGCGGGGTCGGCCTTGGCGGCGAGGGCGACGGGCAGGTCGAAGACGCCGTTGTTCGGTGGATTCACGTCATGCACTCCGATCGAGCAGTAGGTTCGCGGCGACGGTCGCCCCGTCCGCGCGGATCGCGGCGGCCACAGTGGTAGCTCGCTCGCGGGTGGCGGGCGTCAGCGCCGTCTCGAGCGCGGCCGACAGGGATTCGGCGGTCGGAACGGAACCGTCGTGGGCCACACCGATTCCGAGTTCGGCGACCCGACCCGCCCAGTACGGCTGGTCCACCGCCTGCGGCACCACCACCTGCGGTGCCCCGGAACGGGTGGCCGTCATGGTCGTGCCCGCCCCGCCGTGGTGCACGACGGCCGCCGTCCGACGGAACAGTGCCTGCTGGTTGACTTCTCCGACGGCGAAGCAGTCGGGCTCGTCGTCGATCAGGGCCAGGTCCGCCCAGCCGCGGCCGACGACGACTCGACGGCCCCGCGCGCGGATCGCCTCGATGACCGCCCGCGCGACGTCCTCGGGAGACCGAAGACCGGGGGCGTGCGCCGCCATGCTGCCGAAGCCCACGTACACCGGCGGCGCGCCCGCGTCCAGGAATTCCTCCAATTCGGATGGTAGCGGAGGGTCGTCGTCCAGGATCCAGGCGCCGGTCTGCACGACGTCGACGTCGGAGGTCTCCCGCCACGGATCCAGCGTCGGGTCCGTCGCCAGCCACGGCGTGTCGGTGTAGACGTGGTCACGAACATCATCCACTATCGACATTCCGAGCGATGCCCGATGGTCGTTGAGAGTCGGACCGAACAACTCCCCGATGTCCTTGGCGTCCAACTCCCACAGCGCCCGGTTGTCGGTCACCTCCGGAGGGAACGCCCGACCCGCCCGCGCCAGCGGCGCGCGGAACGGCGACGGCAGGGTGATCTGCTGGAAGGTCACGTACACGTGGCGGACGCCGAGTCTCTCGGCGGCGGACCGTTCCGCGACCGGCATCATGCCGCCGCCCACCACGACGTCGCAGCCCTCGGCGGCGGCGATGACGGTCTCGAACTGCGCCGAGACCCACTCGGCCGCGCGTTCGGGCAACCCCTTCGCGGACGGTGGCGTCGTCCCGGTCACCATGGGGCGCACCGGTCGTCCGACCGGTACGAAGGACACCCCGAGCCCGACCGCCAGCCCCGCGAAGTCGGGCGGCGCGCACAACCGCGCGTCCGCTCCGAGAGCCCGCAACCGCACCGCCAACGCCAGCATCGGTTCGACGTCCCCACGCGACCCGTACGTCGACAACAACACACGCATTCCGTTACTCCCCAGCCTCGCCGTTTCCGGTCTCGGTCGGCAATTGTGCAGCACAGGGCCGTCATCGAAGGGCCCCCGGTGTGCCCTGTACCGGGGCCCGTGCGCTATACATTGAAAGAGGCGGGGGAACGGATGTCTCCTTTCCCAAGTCGTCCACTACGGACCAGACAAGCCCTCGCGTCGCACCGGTGGGGCCGAACAACTCCCCCGTGGAACGTCTTCGGCGCACACCGCTCTCGCCCCCGCGTGAAACCTCCGCAAGGCCAAGCCTTCCCGCGTCAAACCACCAAATCCGGTGTCGTTGAGGCGTGGCGGCGGCGGTTCGACCGACCGCTAACATGTTCGATCGTGGACACGAACGGCTGGCTGACCGACACCCGAACCTCCTACGACACTGTGGCCGCCAGTTACGCCGAGCAGTTGCGTGACGGCCTGGCCGGGAGGCCGCACCTCCGCGCGGCGTTGTCGCTGTTCGCCGACCTCGTGCGCGACGTCGGCGACGGACCGGTCGCAGACGTCGGCTGCGGCCCTGGCCACGTCACGGCGCACCTGCGGGCCTTGGGCGTCAACGCCTTCGGCATCGACCTGTCCCCGTCCATGATCGACGTCGCCCGGCACGAGTACCCCGATCTTCGGTTCGAGGTGGGCTCGATGACGGACCTGGACCTCGCCGACGCGTCGGTGGTCGGCCTGCTCGCGTTCTGGTCGCTGGTGCACGTTCCCGACGAGGCGATCCCCGGCGTCCTCGCGCAGTTCCGGCGCGTGGTGCGCCCAGGCGGGCCGCTTCTGCTCGGCTTCCACGTCGGCGACGAGTCTCGGCTGAAGTCCCAGGGCTACGGCGGCCACCCGATGAATGTGTACGTCCACCGGCGCAGGCCGGAGACGGTGACCGCCTGGCTGCGCGACGCCGGGTTCACCGTCACGTCGCAGCTGCTTCTCGGACTGGACGAGGACATTCCGGGCGCGATCCTGTTCGCGCGCTGACCGGGCGGCCGAGCCGGATCATCAACCGGACGTGCCGCGCCATCGTCCACTCAGGCCTCTCGCGACCGGAAAGCCCTGGCAACGCTCAGAGGGTGAAGCCGCCGTCGCTCGTGATGACCTGTCCGACGATCCAGCGGCCCGCGTCGGTGGCGAGCCATCCGATGAGACGCGCCGGGTCCGACGGCGTCCCGAACCTGCCGAAGGGTGTCCCCGCGATGAACTCGTTCAGGTCGTCCAGGGGTCGATCGGCGGTCTCGGCGTCCAGGTATCCCGTGTTGACCGGGCCGGGATTGACCGTGTTGAGCACGATGCCGCGTCGCGCGAGTTCGCTGGCTGCGGTCTTCGTCAGGCCCGCGAGCGCGGCCTTGCTCGCGGCGTAGGCGACCTCGCCGGGCATCGGCCCGTCCTGTTGGCCGGACGTCATCCACACGACGCGACCGGTCTCGTGTTCGTCGACCCGTTCGATCTCGGCGCGTTCCCCCGGTCGGGTCGGCTCGGTGTCCGTCGACGGCGCGAAGCGGTCGGCGAAGTGCTTGGTGAGCAGGATCGTCGCTCGGGTGTTGACGGCCCAGTGCCCGTCGAGGCGTTCGGCGGTCATGTCGAACATGGACCCATCGCCGCCGGAGCGGGCGTGGTTGCAGACGAGGACGTCGAGCCGTCCGGTGAGCGCGAGCGCTCGGTCGATGAGTTCGGCGGGGGCCGCCGGGTCGGCGAGGTCGGCGTCGTCGTCACCGAAGGACGCTCCGGGCGTGAGGGCCGAGCGGATCCCGTCGGTGACGGCGTCCAGGGAGTCGCCGCCCCACGGCTGTTCGGCGTCGTGCCGCGCGAAGTGGTGGATGAAGACGCTGGCGCCGAGTTCGGCGAGCTGTCGCGCGATCGCGTAGCCGATGCCTTTTCGCCGGGATACGCCCGTGACGAGCGCGGTCTTCCCGCGTAGGGGGAGAGGAGGGCGCACCGGTGATCCTTCGTTCAGGGGCAAGGTGGTGACCAGGGTAACGACCGGGAATCGGTCGATGACGAGCACCCATCACAACACAATGGATGATTGTCGAGGAGGCTCGTCGGGCGGGGACGGCACCCGGCCCGAGCCGTCGGGCTCGGGCCGAGTTCATCGTCCTCAGGGGGTCACGAACGTCCCGGTCGTCGGGACACCGTGACGGGCGGGTCCTGTTCAGTCCCAGCGGTCCTGGTTGAGGAAGCGGGCGACGCCACGCCAGGTGTTCGGTCCGGGAACGCCGTCGATCGGGCCGGTGTAGCCGTGCTCGGCGGCAAGGCGTTGAAGGGCGGCGTAGGTGTTGGGTCCCGGAACGCCGTCGATCGGGCCGGTATATCCATAGTGGTCGCGCAGTTCGCGTTGCAGCGCGGCGTATGTGTTGACGCCGGGAACGCCGTCGATCGGGCCGGTGTAACCGGCTTCCATGGACAGCCAGTTCTGGGCGCGCTGCCAGAAGATGACGCCGGGAATGCCGTCCGTCTCGGTGCTCGTCTTGGGGAGCGGGTCCTCGCCCGGGGGCGGTCCACCGTCACCGGGAACGATCTCGAACGCGTCGGGCTTGGCGACGTTCAGGTCGACGGGGTGCGTGCCGCCGGCGGTGCCGACCGAGGTGTACTGGTGAGCGGCCCAGCCGGGGAACTTCCCGCCGAGGTCGGGCTCGCCGGGGTAGGAGCCGTCGTTGGCGCCCCACATCGCGACCCACAGTTTGACGCCGGTGGCGACGGTGGCGTCCCAGTCCATCGACCGGACGACCGAGGACGACATGTAGACCCACGGCACGAGGTCACCGAGTCGTGATTGGACTCGCTGGAACCAGGTCGCGACCTGCGCGTCGTTCCACAGGTTCACGGAGTCGTCGAGGGCCTCGTTGTCGAGGGCGATGACGTCGCCCTCGCGGTAGTCGTGCAGGTGGTCGACGAAGTAGTCGGCGGCGGCGACGGGCGACTGGAAGTCGCCGACGAGCCAGTAGTGTCCGACGGTCATGCCCGCCGCGCGGGCCTCGTCGACCTGGCGGGTGTAGTGCGGGCTGACGTACGGACCGTCGGAGAGCTGGGAACCGCCGGCCTTGACGATGGCGAACTGGTGGCCCTCGGCCGCGGCCTGGCCGAAGTCGAGGGAGGCCTGGGTGGTCGCCGCGTCGATGCCGGGAACCGTCGTCGCGTCGATGGACGCCGCGTGCGCGGGCGCCGACAGCACCGCGGCCGCGAGCAGGGTCGTCGCGCCGAGTGCGGTCAGCGCGGATCGGTAGTTCATGGGCATTCTCCTGCCATGAGTGAATCGAACCTCATCAATATCACCGTGGGTGTCGCGCGACGGTGGCGGTCCGTGGCACTTCACGCCGGACTCACAGCACGGGGCGACGTCCGTCACGAAAGTGCCCCGCGCCCCGGAGCCCGCCGCGATCAGGAAAGTTAGGCTTACCTTCTTTCAGCGTTTCGTCGGACAGGGATCAGCACATGGAGTCATCCGTGACACAGGGCCAGAGCATCGACAACCCGTTCCTGCTGTACGCGGTCCGGGTCACGGCGATCAAGCAGGTGAGCCCGACGTTCCGACGGTTCACCTTCGCCGGCCCCGACACCACGTCGATCGCCGACACCGGTTACGACCAGCGGATGAAGTTGATCTTTCCGTTGCCCGGCAAGGACTTCAGCGACTTCCCGATGATCGACAACTGGTACAGCGCGTGGCGGGCGCTGCCGAACGACGAGCGTCCCCCGGTCCGCACGTACACGCTGCGCAACGTCCGCCCCGAGACCGGCGAGTTCGACGTCGACATCGCCCTGCACGGTCGGCTCGGCCCCGCGTCGACGTGGGCGTCCGACGCCGTCATCGGCGACGAGATCATCGTGACGGCACCGAACTCGCGATCGGCGACCTACGGCGGCGGCATCGACTGGCACCCGCCGGCCGCCGTCAACCGGGTCCTGCTCGTCGGTGACGAGACCTCGGCCCCCGCGATCGCGGGCATCCTCGAGCGGCTCGACCCGTCGACGATCGGCGCGGCGGTCCTCGAACTCCCCGACGCCGCCGACGCGGCGATCATCGGACGCAAACCCGACGGCGTCGAACTGACGGTGCTCGGGCGGGGCGACGGCCCGGTCGGTTCGGCGTCGATCCCGCGCGTGTGCGCGATCGCGACGGAACTCGTGGAGGCCCCGATCGAGTCCGCGACACCCCTTGAGGACGTCGACGTCGACACGGACCTGTTGTGGGAGGCCCCGACCGCCGACGTCGTTCCGTCGTCGGCACCGCTGTACGCGTGGCTGGCGGGCGAAGCCGTCGTCATCAAGACCCTGCGGCGACACCTCGTCACCGAGTGCGGCGTGGACCGGCGCGCGGTCGCGTTCATGGGGTACTGGCGGCACGGCAGAGCCGAGACGAACTAGGGACCCCGCATCTCGCCGGGTGCCTCGCGACGCACCTGGAACCCTTGCGGCGGCGAAGAACCGGGGTCGACGGGTCTCACCGCGTCACGGTCACCGGGAACGACGCCAGACCGCGCAGCCCCGGTTCGACGCGCCAGGCCGCGCCCTCCGCTCCGGGGCGGATGTCCCGGTAGGTGGCGAGTAGCCGCGTCAGCGCGATCTCCGCTTCGAGCCGGGCCAGCGGCGCACCGAGGCACAGGTGCCGCCCGCGCCCGAACGCGTGATGGCGTGGGCTCTCGCGGGTGACGTCGAAACGCTGCGGGTCCTCGTTGAGCGTCGGGTCTCGGTTGACGGCCGCGAGGTTGACCAGAACGAGGTCTCCGGCCGGGATCGTGACCCCGGCGAGGTCGACGTCCTGGGTCGCGTAGCGCCCCGTCGAATGGCTCGCCGTCGGCTCGAACCGCAGGATCTCCTCGATGGCGGTCGGGATGAGCCCGGGGTGTTCGCGCAGCGCCTTCAGTTGCCGCTCATGGCGAAGCAGGGTGTACACGCCGACGGTGACGAGACTGACGACGGTCTCGTGGCCCGCCGACAGCAGCAGGAACACCGTCGCGGTGACCTCTCCGTCGGAGAGCGTCCCGTCGACGTCCCGCGCGCGAACCAGAGTGGACAGCACGTCGTCGCCCGGTTCGGCGGCCCGCCGCTCCACCAGCTCGGCGAGATCGTCACGGACTCGCGCCAGCCGACCCGTGTCGCCGTTCGACGCGGCGACCAGCGGCGCGAGGTACCGGTCCTGCTCCTCGTCGGGCACACCGAACAGTCCGAACATGACCCGCAGCGGCAGGACCGCGGCGACGTCGGCGACGAGATCGACGTCGCCGTCGACCCCGCTCAGCAGGTCGTCCACGACCTCGGTCACCCTCGACCGGAGTCGCGCGATCTGCGGGGCCGCGAAGTGCCTGGCGACCACCCCCCGCAGCCGCCGATGGTCCGGCGGATCGGCGATCCCCATATGCCTATGCCCGTCGAACACGCCGACGCCCGCCCGGTGCGCCGGATCGTTCGAGAACCGCCGATCGGTGAACACCGACGCCGCGGCGTCGGCCGTCGTCACCACCCACACTCGACGGCCGTCCGGCAACGTCGCGGGGTGGACGGGCGCGCCGTCCCGCAGCGAGGTGTACCACCGGTGCGGATCGGCGGTCAGCGGTCCCGGCAACTCGCCGTATCGCGCGAGGGCCTCGAGCCCGGCCGCCGCGTAGCGTTCATCCATCATGGTCTTCCTTTCGCGATGCCCGTGAGCGCGGATCGCCCCCGCCGTCGACGGCGGGGGCGATCGTCAACCACTGTCAGTCGCCGAACGGCGCCGGCACCGGCACCGGCTACCAGCAGGACGGGCAGCGCGAGGCGCTCCAGTAGGTCGTGCAGGTCGACGTGGCGCCTCCGGCGCGCACGCGCTCGGCCGCCATCGTCGAGGCGTCGTCGGATTCCACAATGGTGAGATCGAGATCGAGGAGGTCCATGTCCTCGACGGCGGAGAGCTGGGGGTTGTCGGTGATGGGTTGCATCACGCACTCCTTTCCGGCAAGCTGGCGACATTTATTGCCAGCCAATGAATTTCGGCGAATGTTACCATGAGATTACGGATTTCAAGTCCAGATTGGACATAGACTGTGGTCGATCATTACGCCCTCGCCGGCCCCCTGCTCGCACGCGTGGCGCCATGGCCAGCGGGTTCACTGCCAACGATCCCCGACATCGATCCGGGCGAGAACGCCGACGCCGCCCCCCGGCTCCTCGCCGAGTCCATCAAACACCCATCATTCATGGCGGCCTTGTGGGCGGCCAGCCCCGACACCGCCCGCGCCGTCACCACGCCCACCGCGTCAACCAAACCCGATCGACTGGCGCTCACCGTCTCCCGCTACGCCCTTCGCGCACGATCCCGCGCCACCCCCTTCGGCACGTTCGCCGGAGTCTCCATAGGACGATTCGACGACGAGGCCGCGTGGCGACTCGGCACCGACCACCGACGACTCATCCGCGCCGACGGAGCCTGGACCGACACCATCGCCGCCCAAATCGAACAGAACGATCCACACGCGACGGTCATGGCGCATCCACTGCGCCGCGTCAGAGGCAACCGCGTCACCCTGCCCACCACACCCGACCGCGAAACCTCCATCCGCGCCAACCCCCTCGTCACCGCGCTCCTCCACCGAGCG
>NZ_CBCRZX010000029.1:0-58176 GCF_965137155.1 Stackebrandtia soli | reverse complement strand
GGGGTGGTGGTGGCGCGGTCGTTGGCGGGGCGGTCAGTGCGGTCGGTCATGGGTTCCCTGCGTCTCGTCGAGGACTATGGCGAAGTGATGGTGTGTTCAGCTACCCGACACCTCGACACGATCCGATCCTCCCCCGCCAATTCCTTTCAAAACCGGGTAACCGACGACCTTCGGCTTGGCGCAGCGACGCACCCAACCACACGACCCTCCAAAGGCCGGATGGCCACAGACCTTCGGCTTGGTGGGGCGGTTTACGCGACCACGCCTTTCTGCGGTGATGGTGAGGCGAGACCCACCAAGCCGCAGAACGCGACCACCCCGAGAGGTCAGCTCTCGGTCCCGTCCCGGTGCTATCCGGCCGGTACGTGGGTGGCCCGGTTCCACGGCTTGGTGGGCCTCCGCTCCGTCCACAGCAGAACATCTCAGTTCCCGTACACCGCCCCACCAAGCCGGACGCCTGCGGCACCCACCACAAGAAAACACCCACGCCACACGGAAGCGACCCCATCCCCGCGCGTGCGGGGAGCACGGAAAATACTCCGCGACAGGCACTTTCACCTCGGGACCATCCCCGCGTGCGCGGGGAGCAGGCACGGCAATGGCTACGCGCACTTACGTGGCGGGACCATCCCCGCGTGCGCGGGGAGCAGCGTCGCGCCCGGTCCTGGAACCATCCATCGAGAGGACCATCCCCGCGTGCGCGGGGAGCAGACGAGTTGACCTGGGGGTCTACCCGCGGGTAACTGCGTTTTTGACCAAGATCATTTTTGTGGGGCCTTTCGAGCGCGATTTGCTTGGTCGAGTTTGGCGACTGTGAGCCCGTCCTGTGGAGAGTACGTGACGCGATGGCCCGCGAGGGTGATGGCCATGTCGTCGGCCTCCAGTGGCATCACCAGTTCGCCCGCCAGCCAATGGTTCTCTTGCCACGCCACAGGAAAGTACCGCTGGTCGAGCTCTTCGACGACCTGTTCGGCGTTGAGCCAGAACGGAAGCACGATGGTGCACTGCGACACGACTCGACCGAGCTCGTGACCGGGGTCGGCCTCGCGAGGAATCTCGGCTCCGGCAAGACCGTCTTCGATCCAATCCGGAACGAACCATGATTCGTCCCGTTCGACCACCACGATGACCTCAACGGAGTCGCCTCCATCCCGAACCTGGGCGTATCCACTGGGCCTCTCGTCAGCGTCCCCGACACCCGAGGACAGGAAGCCGATCAACGTACGTCCTACGGGACCGTCGATTCGGAACTCCCTGGCGTCCTGTGCTTTCCGTTCCTGGATCGCCTGGAATCTGGTCTTCGTCCGGGCCAGGTGAGGCTGCCAGTCGGCGGGACCGACGTCGGCGTCCCCATAGGTGCGTTGCACGAGCGGTGAGATGTCCGCTGGGAGTCGTACGATGTTGCCCCTTTCGCGACAGTGATCAAACAGGACGGCCGCCGAACGCAACAGCAGGTACTCGTCATAGACACGTGTCGAACCCCGATTCGGAGCGATCGGGGACTGGTCCCACATCGCTCCCGTGACAAGGCAACGCGGTCGACGGAGTGCCATCGGGCGGTCACCTGTCGCGCGACGGTCGTGGCGATGTGTCCGCCCGAGCCGTTGCAACATCAGGTCGGTCGGCGCCAAGTCGGTCACCAGCAAGTCGAAGTCGATGTCGAGGCTTTGCTCCGCGACTTGGGTGGCGACCACGATCGTCGGCGGCGTAACAATCGCCCGAGTCCGTCCAAAAGTGTCACGCAACCAGGTGTCGTTCGAGCTGCGATCGAAGGTGAGGAATCGTGAGTGCGCCAGTCTCACGTCGACCCGATCACCGATCTTCTCGCGAAGCATGCGGGCGGTGGCCTGCGCCCGGGCGACCGTGTTCCTAATGACGAGCACGCATCCGCCGTCACGAAGCGCAACGTTCAGTTTGTCCGCGAGAACCTGATCATCGTCCGCCAGGAATTCGATGTCGACGTCCACGGAGCGGTCAGACGCGGGATCGGCGTCGCGAACAACGATCTCGCCGTTCCGGGAAGCGGTGACGATCGTTGGATAGCCGACGTCGGCGAGCGCGCCCTCGTCCTGTGCGGACAGCTTATCGCGATAAGCCCGGACGAGACGATCCCGAGTGTCGGACGGCAAGGTCGCCGACAGGACGACCACTGTGCATCCATAGTGGGCGATCCATTCGATGGCCATCTCGAGATATTGGGACATGTAGACGTCGTATGCGTGAGCCTCGTCGATGACGACGACCTTCCCTGCGAGACCGAGATGTCGAAGCGCCACGTGCTTCATCTTCAACGCCGCGAATAGGAGTTGGTCGATCGTGACGACGGCGAACTGGGACAGCAGGGTCTTCTTCCGACCTGCCATCCAGCGGTGCGCGGCGACTCGTGGAGTTGTCCGATGCGCTCCCGGCTTCTCGACACCCCAGTCGGTGTCGATACAGGAGTATCCCGCGCCCAGCAAGCGGCGGAAGTCCTTGTTGTGCCGGTTCTTCGCGTGACCAAGCATGAGGTCCAACGGCGTGTCCGCTTGCTCCGCGAGCTTGGCGACCCACTCCTCGGCCCTGGTCAGTACCGCGTCGCTGGTGGCGCGGGTCGGCAGTGCCAGGAGGACTCCGCCGTCCCCGCCGCGCTCGGCGACGATCTCGGCGATGGCGAGCGCCGCTTCCGTCTTCCCCTCACCCATCGGAGCTTCGACGATGATCAACGCGGGTTCCGTGAGGGAGACGGCGATCGAGACGGCTGCGACCTGGACCGGATGAGGGCGGTGTTCGGGGTTGAACCGCGCTCGGAACAGTTCGGACGGATCCTTGGGGACGGCGGCCGCCCGCCATCGTGGAGGGAGCGCGGCCTTCCGCCACCCGACGGCGATTCGATCCTCATTGCTCGGATCGTGTTCGATTGACAGGTAAGGGAAGTAGTCCTCGTTGCTGGCGATCCAGTCCGCGATGATCACGATCGCCGTCAGCAAGACCTGCGTCGCCTTCGGCACTGTGGTTGTCGCCCACCGCCGCAGGTCATCGGCGATTCCCGACGATTCCGCCGCCCAATCCAGGAGTTCCCATTGTGTTCGCCGCCAAGGAGTCTCGTCGCCGTCATAGGACCAGCCCATCGGGTGGCTGACCGACCAGTTCTCGACCTCTTGAATCATCGCTGAATCGGGCGGCGCCCCATGATGTCCGCCGACGACGCAGGAAAACTGTTGGTACTGCCGCTTCCGCCAAGCGTGGCGGTCCGCGAGCCAAGCGTTCAGGATCAACTGGCCGGTAGTCGCGTGTTTGGCAGCTCGGGGATACAGCTCGCGATTGGACGTCCAGACCAGACCGTGGATGTCACCGCGTTCCGCCAGTTGCGGAGCCTGGTTCGTAAAGGACGGTGTCGCTTTGCCAATGTCGTGCACACCGGCCAGCCATGAGACAAGGCGACGACCGGAATCCATGTCTCCCGCGACATCGGCGATCAAGGTCCGGACGCGATCCGGCACCCATCGGTCCCACAACAGTTCGGCTACCTGCGCGGAATCAGCCAGATGTCTCCACAATGGCAGCCAATCATCGCTGTCCCTTTTCGATTTCCCCCAGACGACCCCGGAGCGTCGGCTCAGAGCGGCTCCCGACCATCGATGTTGACTATGAGTCATACTCACAGTCAATCCGACGCGCACAAACCAACGGAGAACGGCCACCACCACACGAAGTCCACCTAAATGATCTTGGTCAAAAACTCAGTTACCCGCCGGTAGACCCGCAGGTCAACTCGGCTGCTCCCCGCGCACGCGGGGATGGCCCCTCGACCCGGCGGCCGCGCGCGTCGTCAATCTCCTGCTCCCCGCGCACGGGTGGGAGGCGGTCATGTCGTGGGGGTCGACGCGACTGGTTGCGGGGGCAGGGTTCGCAGGGGTGACTTCATTTGTCGGCGGCGCGTTGTGAGGTGTGGTCGTGATTGGACACGAGATAATCGGAGAGCTCACCTATGGAGGTTCAATGAAGAGTGTCTTCCGGTTCCTCGCCTTCGTCGTCGCCGCCTACTTCATAGTTCGCGCGGTGGTGGAGCCGTTCGTCGTGGACTTCTCGGACCCTTCCTCCTACGAGAACGACTGGGGAGGTCCGAGCCTCATAGGCGTGCTCGCGGTCCACATGGTCCCTGGAATCATCGCGGCGGCGCTCCTGACCTTCTGGCTGGTCAAGACCAAACGCACGAAACAGGCTGACGACTGACGGGGTGCTCCAGCGAGAGCATCACCGAGAGCCCCTGTGCCGCCATCGTCGACGCCCGGGCTTTTCGCGACGGCCCGGCGGACCACCGTGGACCGGTGCCGATGTCGCCGGTTGGTGGCGGCGCCGTCCGACGGCTCACGTGAACGGCGCCAAGTCGCTGCCGCCCGGACTCTCCACAGGAGACGGCGCGGTCGGCTGGCGGCAGTCGCGCGGTGGGGTCTGATCCGGCCCAATTCCGCCAAATGCGTCGACATCGTGGATCATGGACAGTCGCCATCCCATGCGGCGCACGGGAACCCACGCCGCGCATGTTCCAGGGACGGCGTGCGGCTATTCCGGGGAGCGTTCGCCTGTGTGGACGGGGATGGGGAGACGGTTGTTCGGGGGCGGGAGGGGGCAGGTCGAGTAGTCGTTGAAGGCGCACGGCAGGCAGGACGCCCGGTTGAAGTCGAGGACGACGGTTCCATCCTCCGCCGGGCGGTCGACCCGCAGCGAGCGAGCCGCGCCGGGAGTCGTGACGCCACTGGTCGCGTCACGGAACAGGATCCACAGGTGGTCGACATCGCCGAATGCCGTCAGCCGATGCTCGGATCCGTCGACGGTGAAGGCGATCTCGCCGCCGACGGTGCTCTGATGGGTGATTCCATCCACAACGGACCCGACGGTGATCTCGCGGGGTTCGACGAGCGCGTCGAAGCGAGCGGTCAGCCGCCACGCGGGGTCGAAGTCGTAGCGCGGGAGCGTCGTGAACGCGAGCCGGGCGGGCGCCTTCGGGTCGCGGACGCGGATCGCGTGCGATCCATCACGTTCGATGATCTCGACGATGACGTCGCCGACGCGCGCCTGGATGTCGGACTCCGTCGACACGCGAACGGAACCAGACACGACGCGGCCGTCGATCTCGATGCCCTCTGAGGAATCGGCCGTCACGGTGACGGTGCCGAAGGCGGCGGCGATGGCCGCGGAATCGCCCTGAGAAGACTCGCCGTCGGCGACGGCCGGTTCGGCGCGCCAACTCCCCGGCACACCGGGGAAGTTCTGGTCCTCATCGGACAGCCAGTGCAGCGCGGTCAAGCTCAACGGGCCGTACTCCGCGCCGATCTGCTCGTCGCGTGCCTTCGCCCAGCGCTGCCACTCGATCACGTCGCTCATGACGTCCTCCTCGGTGTCTCGCGCGAAAGCGTACGCGGACACCCACGCGATCGGCAGCATGTTTCGGGTCACGTTGGTGACTACGGTGGGCGCGTCGAGCTTCGAAGAACCGCAGCACCGGTCGTCACGGTCGCGAAGTGCTAGACCTGGAAATCCGGAGTGAACCGTGTGTTGGTTGTGGCGCAAAACATCCACGCATCGATTATGTTGCATACGTAGGTTGCTAGGCGGCGCGAACGACGACAACGGATCGCGAGGGCGAGATGGGAGCCACGAACGGGAACAGCGTCATCCTCGACCGGTCGCTGCCGTTCGAAGATCGGGCGAGGCGCGTCCTCGACCACTGGGCTGGGGGCAGCGAACGCTGGCTCGTCGACGACCTGGCCTTCTTCCTCTTGTACTGCTGGTTTCTCAAGCACGAGAACGCTCTGAGGTTCGAGCCTTACCAGCGACGTGGCGAGCAGCGATCCGCGCTCGCCGATACTCCGCTGGTGCGCGACTATGTCGCCGCCTCGCTGGCCGCCGTCGGTGGCGAGACCGGCTGGAACGCGATCCTGAGGCAACGGGGCCTGTGTTCGTGCGGCCAGACGAACCGACTCGAGAACATGGGCATCTGCGTCGAATGCGCGACTTTCGAGTGCTGGGAGTGTCAGGGAGATCATCGGGCCGTCACGAGCCATGACGTCGTCGGCTGACACCTGTGCCTAGTGCGCCCCAGACCGCTGGCGCGCCGAGATTCTCAACCGTCCGGCTAATTCCTGCACTCGGGGGCTCCGGAGGCGTCCCACCAAACGATCCACTGGCGACGATGGAGGACCGGTCCTCGACGAGGATGAGTTTCCCGGCGGTGGTACGGACGCGCCGCCCGGGGCCGCGGTCATCCGCATGACCAGTAGCTTCACATTGGACTAGAGGACCTGCTTTGGCCTCGGCATCTCGGAAAACACGTCGTTCAAGGTAAGGCGATTCAGAACCGAGGCTGGTGATCGAGGCACGGTCAGACTGTGGTGGGCCGCGATGCGGCCGATCAGCGGGAATCCCCGTGACCGGCCACGTTCAGCGATTGCACTCAACCGTTCAGTCCGAAATAGACGGCGTCGTGGTAAGTGGAGCAGATCGTGTCGAGGAAGTACGCCCCGGCGGTGCCGCACTGGTCGGGACCAGTGCCGGGATCGACGGGGGTGCCGTGCCCCATGCCCGCGACGGTGTAGACGCGGACGTCGTCGGTGCCGTACTTGTCGAGCGTCGTGTTCGCGGGCAGGGCGACGGTCTCCGTCGGGGTCGCGGCCACGCCGTGGACGTTCGTCCACTGATCACGGGACTCGGCGCCGTTGCGCGTCGCGACGACGTAGTCGGCGCCGCCGTGCCAGATCGCGACCTTCGCGCGCGGCCCGTCGTACCCGGTGTTCGCCGCGCGCACCAGGTCGCCCCAGGCTGCGGGCGTCCTGTCGGTGCCGGGGTTCATGCAGCTGAACGCGCTGATGCTGCTGGTCGCGCAGCGGTACGGGATCCCGCCGATGATCGAGCCGCCCGCGAAGAGTTCCGGGTAGGCGGCGAGCATGATCGCGCTCATCGCACCGCCCGCGGACAATCCGGTCACGTATACGCGCGACGGGTCGGCGCCCCAGGTGGTGACGGCGTGACCGACCATCGAGGCGATGGACGCCGCCTCACCGGATCGGCCCTGGTCTGCGGGTTCGAACCAGTTGAAGCACTTGTTGAAGTTGTTCGACATGGGCTGTTGCGGGTAGACGACGATGAAACCCCACTCGTCGGCATAGCGCTGCCAGCCGGAATGGCCGTGGTAGGCGGCGGCGTCTTGGGCGCAGCCGTGGGCCGCGACGACGACCGCGGGAGTCGCGGCCACGGTGTCGGGAATGTACGCGTACATCGCGAGCGCGCCGGGGTTGCTTCCGAAGGAGGCGACGGGTTGCAGACTCGCGGTGGGGCGGGGTTCCGGGGTGCTGTTCGCGTGTGCCGGGGTCGACGCGAATGCGGTCAGCGCGATGGCGCTCGCGCACAGGACGGTTGTAACTCTATTCAGGATTGTCCGCATCGGACTTCACCTCGTTCATGAGTAGTGACTCAGTTGTCATGAACGGGACGTTACGGATGTCACAGGCATGTAACCATGTCGATGGCCCACACAGTTGGGACGCGGCTCGTGGCGACGTCACGGGGAGCCGAGACCGCGCCGAATGAACGCGTACATCTCCTCGAAGACGTGCTCGGGAACCTCCCCGGGGCCGCCCTGCCACAGCACCCAGCGCATGCCGATCAGCTCGCCGATTCCCATGAGCGCGAATGCGAGCACCTCCGGATCGGCCTCGGCGATCTCGCCGTCGGCCATCGCCTGCCGAAGTCCTCCGATGTAGCCGTCGGCGATGGTCTGGTAGTGCCGTTGCAGCGCGCCGGGCGACGCGAACTCGGCCTGCCGGATGATCCGGTAGAGCCCGGGATGCTCTGCGGTGAAACGAAAGAACGCGGCGAAGCCGAGCCTCTCGGCCTCGGCGCGGTCGGTTCCTCGTTGCGAGCCTTCGGACATGGCGAAACGGACGCGCCGGTTCAGGTCGTCTACGAGTTCGTCGAAGACCTGCTGCTTGCTCTCGAAGTAGATGTAGAAGGTGCCCTGGGCGACCTGCGCGGACTCGGTGATCTTCACGATCGAGGCATCGTGATATCCGAGTTCGGCGAAGATCTCCTCGGCGGCGTCGAGCAGACGCCGACGCGTCCGTTCACCCTTTTTGGACAGCGGCTTGCCGCTGACGGCGGTCGGCGGCGGTGCGTCGTCCACGTGCCACGTTGACATGTCTCCCCCTCTGCTCACCGGTGGTCCGCGTAGAAGCGCGCGACGTGTTCGGACACCAGCGACGCGAACTCGGTGGGCCGCTGCGCGTACGGAAAGTGTCCGGTGCCGGACATGACGACTTCGCGGTAGTCGCCATGGGCGTCGAGGACGCGCCGGGTCTGCGCGATCATCGGTTGCGCGTCGAACACATCGGACCCCGGCCAGCCGGGCACGGCGCCCACCCTACCAAGTTGCCCCACATCGGACATCGACGTATCGGAGACGATGACATCGAGATCGCCGCGCACCCAGAGCACCGGCACGTGCGACGCCGTCTCGGCGAGCCGTGCCCACGAGAAGTACTTGGCGGACATCGAGTTCAGGACTCCCCTAGTGCCCGGGGCGAAGCCCGGCCAATGCGGGGACGGCACGCTGTCGCCCGGGTAGTGATCGTCGCCGATCCGGGTGCGCAGCATCGCCGCGACGTGGACGTCCTCGTCGACGGTCTGACCGGGGAAGTACAGCGCGCGCACCACGTTGCGGGGCGCGGCGGGGTCCTCGTCACCTTCGTCGCCGAGCAGGATCCGTTCGACGAAACGCGGATTCACCGCCCCGCCACCGGTTCCGGCGAGGTCTGGCGCGTACGGTCGACCGTCCAGGTCCGTCCCGCCGAAACCGTGGGGCGCCAACGGCGTGACGAGGGTCAGGGTCGCCACGCGCTCGGGGTGGTGGGTGGCGAGGTCGGCGACGACGCCGCCGCCCATCGAGTGGCCGACGAGATGGACCCGGTCGAGACCGAGCGCGTCGAGCAGGGCGACGAGGTCGTCCCGATGGTCGCCGAGGCCGCGTGTGGCGTCGATCGGTGGCGCGTCTCCGTCACCGAATCCGCGCAGGTCGGCGGCGACGCCGCCGAGGTGAGGCGGGAGGAGTCGCAGCTGCTCGCACCACACCGTCGACTCGGAGAGGTTGCCGTGGACGAACACGACGGTCTCGCCGGACGGTTCGCCGACGGCCCGAACGTGCGTTCGGCGTCGACGGGTGTCGACATACCTCGATTCGATTCCCCGTGTCATGACTATCCCTTTCGTCCCGTTGGTCGCCAGGTCAGAGTGGACGCCGCCCACGTGTAGCCCGTGCCCGCGGCGAGCAGCAGCACCGTGTCGCCGGCACTTAGCGCGTCCCGGCGGCGATCGAGCGCGAGCAACGGGTCGACACCGCTCATATGGCCGGTGTCGTCCAGGTAGACGGAGCGTTCGGCCGGGACTCCGAGGACGTCGAGGATCTCGTCGTGCATGGACCGTTTCATGTGGATGAGGCACAGAAGGTCGACGTCGGCAGGTTCACGTCCCGATCCGGCGAGCGCGCGCGAGGCGACGGCTCGGAAGTTCGGCAATGAGACCGCGTCCAGTCCGTCCTTCATGGAGATCGGGTCGGCGACGTCGAGGAGGTGCCGCCCGTCCGCGATGGTGGCGGCGGACGTCGGCTCGACGCTTCCCCCTGCGGGAACCCGTACCTGGTGGGAGAACGATCCGTCGGTGATCATCGCCGTCGCGCCGATCTCGGCCCCGTCGTCGACGGTGGACAGCACGGCGGCGACGGCGCCGTCTCCGAAGTTGAACGCGAAACGCGATCGCCGGTTGCCGTAGTCGAGGAGGTGCGATTCGCGGCTGGCGGCGACGGCGAGGACGCGGCGGATCGCGGGCTCGGCGACCAGCATGTCCCGGCATATGCGGAGCGCCACCGGGGTCCCGCAGGACACGTAGTCCAGTTCGAGGGCGAAGGCGTTGACGCAGCCCAGTTGGCGCGCGATGTGCGGTGAGGCGTGCCAGACCGGGTGGTCCTTCCACGTCGAACCGAAGTAGACGACGGCGTCGATGTCGGCGGGGGTGAGCCCGGCGTCGTCGAGTGCTCGGCGTCCCGCGATGACGGCCATGTCGCTGACGTGTTCGTCGGCGGCGGCGATGTGCTTGCCGCGAAGCCCGAACTTGTCGACGACGACCGGCTCGGGAATGCCACTGGCCGTGGCGATCTCGGCGGCGGTCATCCAGCGTTCCGGGAGGTAGGACGCGAGTCCGGCGATGCGGGCGGTCATGCGGAGCCCTTCGTCGTGTCGGCGGTGCCTCGGCCGGTGAGGGCGGCGGTGAGGTGGCGCAGGCTGGTCGCGCCGGCGACGGAGGTGACTCCCTTGGGGAGGGCGAGGACGATGACGACGAAGAGCGCGCCGAGCACGAACATCGGTTCCCGCAGCGGCGCCGGCAGTCCGGGGTGGGCGGTGCCGAGTTCGCCGAGGCGGTGACCGAGATACGTGTACAGCAGTCCCCCGACGAGGGCACCGTATCGGTGCCCGGTGCCGCCGAGGACGACCATGACGAGCAGCCCGAGGGTGAAGGTGGATTCGGTGATCTCGGCGTACGCGCCGCCGGACACGAGCGCGTACGCGGCGCCCGCGAGGGTGGCGAGGAAGGACGCGAGCACGAACACCAGGAGCTTGAAGCTGTATGGGCGCAGTCCGAGGACGGCCACGCGTGCGGGGTTCTCTCGGATGGCGACCCACACCCGGCCGGGCCGAGAGCGTAGCGCCCACGCGATGACGGCGGCGATGACGACGAGAACGACGAGCGCGAGCCAGTACCGGTACTTCGCGTTGAAGACGCCGACGAGTTCGGCGGGCAGTTGCTGGTACGGCAGGGCGACTCCGAGTTCGCCGCCCGTCACGTCGAACGGGTCGCGTAGGACGAAGATGGCGGCGGCCTGCGCGAACGCGAGCGTCGCCATGGCGAAGGCGATGCCGTCGACGCGCAGGCAGATCGCTCCGAGGATTAGCGGGAGTGCGATTCCGACGACCGCCACATACGACAGTGCGATGGGGAGCGATACGCCGGATCCGAGGGCGATCGCGGTGGTGTACATGCCCGCGGCGACGTACAGGCTGTGCCCGAAGGTGAGCAGGCCGGTGTGTCCGAACAGGAGGTCGTAGGTCATGGCGACGCCGGCCATCACGAACATGAGTGACAGCAGGTGCAGGACGCCGGGGCTCGACAGGGCGCCGGCGAACAGTCCGGGGATGTAGACGTGCAGGAACGGCATGGCGACGGCGAGTCCGATGAGGATCGCCAGGATGCCGCGTCGGAGCCAGGGTCGTGGGTCGGTGGTGGTCATGTCGTGGCCTTTCCCAGCAGCCCTTGGGGTCGGGCGAGGAGGACGCCGACGAGCAGGAGCACGACGATGAGGTCTCCGGCGCCGACGGCGGCGTAGAAGTTGGCGTACTGCTGGAACATCCCGACGAGGACGGCGGCGAGCGCGGAGCCGAGGATCGAGCCGAGGCCGCCGATGATGACGACGATGAACGCGAAGATGAGCAGGCTCATGCCCTGTTCGGGGGATACGGCGTTGTTGACGGCCGCGGCGAGCGCCCCGGCGAGGGCGGCGAGCGCGCCGCCGATGGCGAAGACGAGGGTGAACGCGCGTCGGACGTCGATGCCGAGCGCGGTGACCATCGGCCGGTTCTCGACGCCCGCGCGGATGACGAGGCCGTACCGGGTCTTGGCGAGGAACAGCGCGAGCGCGGCGTACACGGCGACGGCGATGCCGATGACGAGCAGCCGATCGTTGGGGATGTGGGCGCCGAGGACCTCGGTCACCTCGTTCATCCACTGAGGTGTCTTGATGGTGCGGGCGTCGGGGCCGAACATCGCCCTGATGAGGGCGGTGATGGCGAGCAGTAGCCCGACGGTCAGCAGGATCTGTGGGACGTGGTTGCCGTACCAGCGACGCAGCAGCGTCACCTCGATGAGCGCGGCGAGCGCGGCGACGGCCGGTACGGCGATGAGGACGCCGAGGGTGAAGCTTCCGGTCGCGTCGACGATGACCCAGGCGAGGTATCCGCCGCAGGTGAGGAACGCGCCGTGGGCGAAGTTGAGGACGTCCATGAGCCCGAAGATCAGGGACAGACCGGACGAGACCAGGAAGTACAGCGAGGCGAGGCCGAGGCCGGTCACCGTCAGCAGCAGAAATGTCTCCATTGTGTCCTCCTCTCGGTGGGGTGGGCGGCGATAGGTCTCATGTGGCCACTCCGACGCCCAGGTGGGCGCGGGTGAGGTCGGCGTCGGCGAGCAGTTCGGCGGCCGAACCGGTCCAGGCGACGCGGCCCTGGTCGAGGACGACGGCGTGCTCGGCGAGTCGACGGACGAGGTCGAGGTTCTGTTCGACCAGGACGATCGTTCGGGACTTCGCGATCTCCACGAGGGACTCGGCGAGTTCGGTGACGAGGTGCGGGGCGAGGCCCTGGCTCGGTTCGTCGATGAGGAGCAGCGTGTTGTCGTTGAGGAGCGCCCGCGCGAGCGCGAGCATCTGCTGTTCCCCGCCGGACATGCTGCCCGCGCGTTGGGAGCGGCGTTCGGCGAGCCTCGGGAACAGCTCGAACACCAGGTCGTAGTGGTGGTCGCTGTCGCGGCGTTCCGCGAGTCGCAGGTTCTCGGCGACGGTGAGCCGCGAGAAGACCTCTCGGTTCTCGGGGACGTACCCGACGCCGTGCTGGACGATCCGGTGCGTCGGCATCGTCGAGATGTCGACGCCGTCGAGGCTGATCCGTCCTGTGCGGGTCGCGAGGCCGAGCACTCCGAGCAGCGTCGTCGTCTTGCCGACGCCGTTGCGGCCGAGCAGCGCGGTCACGCCGCCGGATGGGACGGACAGTGAGACTCCTTGCAGCACATGCGATTCGCCCCGGTAGACGTCGAGGTTCGTCACCTCCAGCACGGTCGTCACAGGGCCTCCCCGAGGTAGGCGGATTGAACGAGCGGGTCGGCCATGACGCGGTCCGGCGTGTCGCAGGCGAGCAGGACGCCGTGGTGCATGACGGCCATCCGGTCGGCGAGCGCGACGGCGACGTCCATCCGGTGTTCGATGAGGACTACGGTGATCCCCTCCTCCGTCGATAGTCGACGGATGACCTCGGTCAGTTCGGGTACGTCCTCGGCGGCCATCCCGGCGGTGGGTTCGTCGAGGAGCAGCACGGTCGGTCGTCCCGCGATCGCGACGGCGACCTCGAGGCGTCGCTTGTCGCCGTGGGACAGGTCGGCGGCGATCGTGTCAGCCTTGTCGGCGATGCCGACGTCGGCGAGCGCGACGCGGGCGCGTTCGGTCGCGTCGTCGGTGTCGCGCACGCGCCGCCACACCGCGAGGCTCCCGCCGAGGTGTGCCTGTGCGGCGAGCCGGACGTTCTCGACGGCCGACAGCGCGGGAAACAGGCTCGTGATCTGGAAGCTGCGGGCGATCCCGGAGCGGGCCCGGACGTGCACGGGTTGCCTCGTGATGTCGTTGCCGTTCAGGAGGATTCGGCCTCGGGTCGGCGTCCGCAGTCCGGAGAGGACGTTGAACAGGGTGGTCTTGCCGGCCCCGTTCGGCCCGAGGATCGCGAGGATCTCGCCGGGCCGAACGGAGAGGCCCACGTCGTTGAGGATCGTGACACCGCCGATGTCGACGCCGAGCCCGTCGGTGGCGAGTACGGCGGTGTCGACCGGCGCGGGGGCGTCGATCGTCATCACTTCGCCTCGGGCGGGGTGACGTCGTCGGAGGTCAGCGCCGTGACGAGCTCCGGCACGAGCGCGCCGTCCTTCTCGACGAGTCGAGCCTGGAACATCGGCTGCAGGAGCGCGTGGTCGCTGGCGCGGACGGTCGATTCGCCCTTCGGCGAGGTGAAGGTCCAACCTTCGAGGGCCTTGGCCATCGCGGCGGGGTCGGTGCCGCCCTCGGCGATCGCGCGGACGACCATCTGCGCGGCGGTGAACCCGTCGGTGTGGAAGATGTCGGGCGTGATGTCGTCCTTGGCGAGCGCGGCGGCGAGCGCGGTCGCGGGCTCGTTGTCGGTGGCTTCGGCGAAGTAGTGCGACAGGAAGTCGATCTTCGTTCCGGCCGCGCCGAAGGTCTCGTAGCCGACGCGTTCGGCCAATCCGGTGACGACCTTTGTGGAGTCGAAGACCTTCTGCTGGTCGAGCGTCTGCCACATGTTGGACGCGGTGTCGCCGGCCCACGCGACGAAGAGCATGTCGGGTTTCGCGTCGGTGATCTGGCGGGCGAACGGGGTGAAGTCGGTCGTGTCGAGCGGGACGAGTACCGGTTCGACGTCGGCGCCGCCCTCCTCGCCGAAGACCTTCTCCGCGGCGGCGACGTTGTCCTGCCCGAACGCGTAGTCCTGCGCGAGGACGAGGATCTTCTTGCCTTCGAGGTCGCCCAGGAAGGACTGTGCCGCGAGCAGGTCCTGATAGGTCTGACGGCCGGAACGGAACGTGAAGTCGTTGATGCCGGTCATCGCGTCGGTCGCGGCCGGGCCTCCGATGTAGAGGATCTGATTCTGTTCGGCCAGCGGGGCGAGCTGTGTCGCGACGCCGGACGACGCGGTGCCGGCGAGGATCGTATAACCGTCGCCGATGATGCCGGTGGCGGTCGACGTCGCCTTCTCCGGTTCGCCGGCGTCGTCGTGGTACGTCACCTCGACCGTGATGTCACCGACCTTGCCGGTGCCGTCGGTCGCGTAGTCGAGCCCGGCGGCGAAGCCGTCCGAGTATTGACGGCCGTAACTGGACAGCAGTCCGCTGGTGGATGTAAGGACGCCGACCTTCACCGTGTCGGCGGAGGATTCGGCGGGGGCGGCGCACGCCCCCAGGGCGGTGACGGTGAGCGCGGCGGCGGCGAGCGCGCCGGTGAGACGGCGGGGTGTCATGAGGGGCTCCTTGTTACGGGGTCAAGAGTGGGGGTGTTGGCGGGCGAGGACGACGGCGTCTCCCTCGCAGATCACGCGGTCGCCGACGGAGACGACGGCGCGGAGGGTGACGACCGCGCTGGTCGGGCGGACGGCGATGACGGTGACGCGGGCGGTCACCGTCTCACCGATCCGCGCGGGCTCGGAGAAGGTCAGGGTCTGGTTGAGGTACAGGGATTCGGGGCCGGGGAGGTCCATCCCGAGCAGCCGCGAGAACATGCCCGTCAGCAGGGACTCGGGGACGATGGTCGGGTCGAGGCGGCGACCGGTGACGGCGGAGTAGTCGGCGAGGTCCGCCGCCGTGAAGACACGATCCACAGTGGCCGAGCGGCCGATCGCGGTGTCCCAGAACGTGCTCATCGCAGTGCTCCCGTCAGTTCGCAGACGACCCGGCCGTCGGTCCGGGTGACGGTGACCGCCAGCTCGCCGCCGCGAGCCTCACCGGTCACGGTGATCTCGTCGTCGGCGCGGGTCGCGGCGGTGAACGAGATCTCGAGTCGCGCCAGGCTCCGTCCGGGATGGTGCCGATCCACGGCGGCCTGGATCCGGCCGAGCACGAGCATTCCGTGCGCGATCGTTCCCCCGAACACCGTCTTCTCCGCATAGGACGGATCGATGTGGACGGGGTTCTCGTCGCCGGACAGTCGCGCGTACACGTCGATGTCGTCCTGCGTGACGACGGAGCGCGCTCGCCAGACGACAGGACTGAGCCGGGCCTTCAGGACCTTCCCGGAAGCGTTGCGGGGCAACGCGTCGAGCACGACGACGTGCGTCGGAACCTTGAACGCGGCGAGGTGTCGACGGCAGTGCGCGCGCACCTCGCCGGTGTCGATCTCGGCGCCGGGAGCGGCGACGAGGACCGCCTGCCCGGTCTCGCCCCAGCGGTCGTCGGGCACGCCCACGACCGCCGCCTCCGCGACGTCCGGGTGTGTCAGCAGCACGCGTTCCACTTCGGCGGGATAGACGTTCTCGCCGCCCGATATGTACATGTCCTTGAGCCGGTCGACTATCCAATAGTGACCATCCGCGTCGCGGCGGGCGATGTCACCCGACCGGAGCCAGCCGTCGGCGGTGAACGCCTCCGCCGTGGCGTCGGGACGGTTCCAGTACCCGGGCGTGACGGCGGCACCGCGCACGAGCAGTTCGCCTTCGTCGGTGTCGACGCCGGACGCGTCGACCAGCCGCACCTCGGACAGGACCTGGCTCGTCCCAACGGAACCCGCCTTGGACAAAGCGTGCTCGGCGTCGATGAGGAACAGCGTCGGGCCGGTCTCGGTCATGCCCATTCCCTGCCGGACGACGATGCCGCGTTCGGCGAGCGACCTCAGGAGCGGCACCGGCATCGCCGCTCCCCCGCTCGCCCATGAACGCATGGTGGGGAATGTCGTGTCCTCGAATCCGGGCTCGTCGGCGAGCAGCCGGTACATCGTCGGCACGCCGAAGAACGCGGTCGCCTCGCTCGCCAGCGAACGCAGGATCATCGCCGGGGCGAACTCGTGCGCGACGATGGCGGCGCCGCCCGCGAAGAGCGTCGGCACGGTGTGGAGGTTGATCCCTCCGGTGTGGAACATCGGCAGGGCGTTGAGGGTGACGTCGGCCGAGGTCAGGCCGATCGCGGTGCCGATGTTGACGTGATTGGCCAACGCCATGCCGACCGTGTAGATGACGCCCTTGGGGCGACCGGTCGTGCCCGACGTGTACAGCAGGTACCAGATGTCGCCGTCGTCGCGGAAACCCCAGTCCGGCAGGGCATCCGCGCCGGCGAGCGCGGCGGCCCACGACGCGTCGTCGTAGTCGACGACGATCGGCGCGAGCGTCGCCGCCAACGCGGCGTTGGCGCCGTCGGACACCATGATGGATGGTCCACAGTCGGCGACTATGTCGGCGAGTTCGCCCGGGGACAGGCGCCAGTTCAGCGGAGCCGCGATCGCCCCGAGCCGCGCGCACGCGAACACGGTCTCGATCACCTCGACGCGGTTCCCGGACAGGATCGCGACCCGGTCGCCGGAACCGACACCGTGGGTGGCGAGAGCCCCCGCGATCCGTCCGACCCGCAGGTCGACGTCGGCATAACTGAGCCGAGCGCCGGAAAGGGTGTCGATGACGGCGAGCGCGGTCGGGTGAGCGTGAGCGCGGGTGGTGATCGGGTCGGGAATCTTCACGGACGTCCTCTCGAAAAAATGAGAGATGATTCAGTTCTTAGTTATGAAGAGTGTCCGACACCACGCGGCCGTCGGCCATGTCGATGACCAACGGCTTTCGACCGTGTTTCATGTGCGTTACCGACATAGCCGCCGTCCCATACGGCGGATCGCCGACAGCGGTGTCGGAACGCCATTCCACCGTCTCGCCGAAGCATGTCCACACGACACGGCTTCTCCGCAGCGCCGAGTAACGACCGATCGGCGCCTCGCACGACCTGAGTTCGGACGACCCCAACGTGGGCGAATGGTGTTTCGCCAGGTCGCACGCCCCGGAACGGCTCAGACGACCCCGCGAATGCGGTGCAGTCGCAGCGCCAACTGGATCTCGAGCGCGCGCTGCGGACGCTGCCAGTCGGCGCCGAGCAGGTTCGTCACGCGTTCGAGGCGCTGCGTCACGGTGTTGACGTGGATGTGCAGCTCATCGGCGGCACGACTGAGACTCCCGCCCGTCCCGAAGTAACTGACGAGGGTGTCGACGAGCGCGGTCTTCCGGCGCGCGTCATAGGCGACGACCGGCCCGACGGTGGCGTCGATGAACGCGCCCACGTCCCGGCCGTCACCGACGAGCAGCCCCACGAAACCGAGATCCGCCGCGCTCGCCCCACCGGTACGACCGAGGGCCGTCACCGTGTCGGCGCAACGGCGAGCCTCGCGATACGCGACGGCGACGGCGTCCGCACCGCTCACCGGTCCGCTGCCGCCCGCCGCGACCGGGCGTCCGATCGAGGCCCCCAGCTCGTCGGCGATGCGCCGCGCGATCGCGCCCGCTTCCGAACCCGGGACGAGCAGTACGAGCTCACGAGCCCGGACCGCCGCGAGACCACTCTCCAAAGTGGCGTGACTCGACGCCCAGAACGCGGCCCGCTGGCGGGCTCCGTCGTGCGTCGCGACGACGACCACATGCGGCGCGTCGAGATCGACGCCGACCCGATTCGCTCGATCGCGCAGCCCTTCCGAATCCCCTCCCGCGTAGGCGATCAGATCGTCCAGCAGCTCACCGCGGAAACGGTCCTCGGCATCGGCGGCGCTCCGACGCATCAGCGTCAACAACGCCGCCACCAGGACCGCGCGTTCGAGAATGCGCTGGTCGATGTCAGCGAGCTCGGCGTCCGTCCGCAGGACGAAGGTGCACAACGCGGCCCCGTCCGCCTCCACCGCCGCCACGTACGCGCCGTCCGCGCGGACCGCCCGCCCGAGCGCGCACGCCGTCCGGGCCGCCTCGAACACTCTCGGCGTCAGCTCCCCCACCTCGCCGATCGCGCACACGGGCCGATCGATCGCGTCGAGGACGACGAGCGCGCCGCCGAGAATCCCGGTGACGATCGCGGCGACCTCGGCGATGCCTCCGCCGCCGAGCACGAGCTGTGCCATGCGGTCATGGGCGAGCGCGGCCCGCTCAACGGCGTCGCTGTGGGCGCGGACGAGGGAGTTGGCCTCGGACAGTTCCGCGAGCGCGGCGCGGGTCTCGTCGAGAAGCCGGGCGTTGTCGATGGCGACGGCGGCCTGGACGGCGAGTGAGCCGAGCAGCGCCACCTCCTCCCGGAGGAAGCGGCGCGGACGTCGGTCGGCGGCGAAGAGGACGCCGATCGTCCGTTGCCCCAAGCGAAGCGGGACGCCGAGGATCGCGACCAGTCCCTCGTCGCGCACCGCCACGTCGACGTCGTCGGAGTGGTCGAAGCGGTCGTCGGCGAAGTAGTCGGAGCTGGCGTACGGCGTCGCGTGCTGCGCGACGAGCCCGCCGAGCCCGATTCCCATCGGCAGTCGGACCCGTTGGAACGGCGCGGACACGGAGCCGTTCGTGACCCGCATGTAGGTGTCGCCGCGCGCCTCGTCGTGCAAGGTCAGGTAGGCGACGTCGGTGCGCAGGAGTTGCCGGGCGTGCCGGGCGATCGTGTCGAGAACCGCGTCGAGATCGCGCAGCCCGGGGAGGTCTGCGGCGAGCTCGAACGCGGCGGACAGCTCCGCGCCGCGCCGGGCGCGCGTCGTCATCGTCTCCCGGACTCGTAGCGCAATCGTCTGGGCGCGTTGGAGTTCGGCGAGCTCCTCGGCGGAGGCGCCCGCCGCTCGGGCCGCCGCGATCGGTTCGTCGAACTCGACGGCGGAGGCCTCGCGTTCCAGTAGTTCGAGGAAGTTGCGCATGGACCACTCCAGGGTGAGAGACGCTGACGACCTTAGAGGCTGCCCCGTCACCCGGCAACTCGCCGACGAGTCGAACTGCCACTCGGGCGCCCCGGCGTAGTCGACGCTCCCCCACCGTGCTCCGGTTCCTGGGGCATCTCGCCTCGCCGCCCTAGTGCGCGGTCCAGCCGCCGTCGATGACGTGTGAGCCGCCGGTCATGAACGACGCGTTCGGGCCGCAGAGGAACGCGACGAACTCGGCGACCTCCTCGGGTTCGATGAGGCGTTTGATCGCCTCCGGGCCGAGCATGACGTTCCTGACGACCTCGTCGGGTGTGAGCCCGTGATGCTCGGCCTGCGCGACGATCTGTTTCTCGACGAGTGGCGTCCGCACGTACCCGGGGTTGACGCAGTTGGAGGTGACCCCGTACGGAGCGCCCTCCAAAGCCGTCACTTTGGACAGTCCTTCGAGCGCGTGTTTCGCGGTGACGTACGCGGATTTGAACGCCGACGCGCGCAGACCGTGCACTGAGGAGACGTTGACGATCCGACCGAAGCCGCGCTCGTACATGTGCGGGAGAACGCCTCGGATCAACCGAAACGGCGCCTCGACCATGATCCGCAGCAACAGGGCGAAGGTGTCGGGCGGGAATTCGTGAATGGGGGCGACGTGCTGCATTCCGGCGTTGTTGACCAGAATGTCGATATCGGACAGTGACACGCGATCAACCGCGTCCATGTCGGACAGATCGACGGAGCGAGCCTCGCCGCCGATGTCCCGGGCAACGCGGTGGGCTCCCGGACCGTCGATGTCGACGCACAGGACGCGAACCCCCGCCGCCGCCAGACGTCGGGCGACGGACTCCCCGATGCCCCCGGCGGCACCCGTGACGAGCGCGCGCCGCCCGGACAGTTCCATGCCTTCGCCCATTGTCGTCATGCGTCGACACTAGGAGCACCGGTCGCCTTCGCGCCATGGGCCGAGCCACCACATCGGCTCGTCGCGGCATGTGCGGCGAGACGACCCTGTCATCCCGCACCTCAGGACGAGCGTCGACGAAACCGCCGGGGGCGGCCGACGACCGGGCATTTTAGATCCAGGTCGGTCGACGGGCGGCGCGATTCGCTCGAATCGATGTCGGACCCCGACCAGCCGGGTTTCATGCCTGATATGACGGGAATCGCTGGTAAACGACGCAATGTGGTGCTGGTCTGGCTGGTGTGGCCGTTGATCACGCTCGGCATCTACGGCTACGTCTTCTGGTACAAGATCAACCGTGAGGCGCGGGACTTCGACAGGCGCATCGAGGTCGACCCGACACTCTCGCTCATGGCCGTCCTGTTCGGGCCGCTCATCATCGTGCCGCCGTTCGTGTCCGTCTACAACACCGGCAAGCGAATCGCCCGCATGCAGCGGGCCGCCGGCATCAATCCGAGCTGCAACGCGTGGATCGGGTTCATCCTGATCTTCCTGTTCGGGCTGCACACCCTCTACTACCAAATGGAGCTCAACCGGATCTGGGACCACTACGGCGAGCCGGCGGAGGGCAGCACCGTTCCGCTCGTCTACTGAGGCGAGCGTCGCGGAACCGCCGAGCCCCCGATCGGCGTCACTCCAGGAGGGCCCTCAGGAGCGGACGGATGTCGGTGCCCCGGGGAAAATCCGAAACCTGGGCGTCGCCGACCTCGATGAGGCGCCAGGTGCCGTCGGCGCGACGGGCGAGGTCGGTCGTGATGAATCGCGAAGGGAACGAGGCGACCAGCGGCGCGATCGCCCCCAGTTCGGGGGCGACCGTCACGTTCGGATGGTCGGGGTGCGGTCCGATGACGACGGGAACGCCCTCGTACCACCAGATCCGCGACTCGTAGGCGCGATCACCGACACCCTCAAAGTCCTCAAAGGACCTCAGGACGACGCCGCCGCAGAGATCGGCGCCTTGGAGGTCGACGAAGGTCGACACCACGGTGTCCAGGGTCGACTCGTCCTTCGTGTTCGGAATGAGGAAGGCACCCGGATGGTCCTTGCGCGACTTCACGTAGTCCTTGACCATGGCGCGGCGACCGGGCAGACGGCCCGCCAGCGCGAACAGCTCGGCCGCGTCGGGAACGCCCGACGACCACACCGAAACGGGGGTCACGGACGCGAAATGCGCGTACCAGCCGGGGAACTCGTGGGCCGCGCGGAACTGTTCGGGGTCGGTGGCCAGCGTCGCCCCGCGTGCCTGAAGCCCCTCGTACAGGGCCGTGTACTGGGGTGACGTCATCATCCAGCCCCGATACCGGATGGTGCCGAGCCCGTGCGGGACGGCGCCGATCGCTGCGTCGACGTCCCCGCGCGCGATCGCGTCGTGGTCGATGAGCCGGGAGTCGCCGCCGAGTTCGCGGACCAGGCGATACTCCGCCGCGAAGTGCGCGTCGACCCGTCGCGGCCACACCGGGTCGTTGCAGTAGAGAACCGTCATCGACATCATCGAATCCTAAGCGGTGCAACGGAAGTAGAGATCCACGCTCCCGCATTGACGGCCTGGAACGCGCCTTTTGTGTCGGCGTACGACAATACGACCCGGGCATGAGCGAGGCGCCGCGCGTGGTGCGAATGCGCGGCGCCTCATCGTGGTCGACCGATACGGGCGGGCCGAACGTATCGCCTTACCACCTCGTGGACGGGACGACCTCTACGCGATGAGCTGCTCGATGGCGTAGATGCCGAAGTAGAGCACGAACACTCCGGCGACGATCCACAGTAGCCAACCGGGCTGGCGCCACTTGCCGCGAACGGCCTTGATGACGACGTAGGCGATGATCCCGGCACCGACGCCGACGGTCACGGAGTACGTGAACGGCGTCAGCGCGAGGATCAGGAACGCGGGAATCGCGATGTCGGTGTCGGTCCAGTCGATGTTGCGCGCCTGCATGCACATGAGGGCGCCGACGAGGACGAGCGCGGGCGCCGCGGCCTGCTGCGGCACGATCGCCGCGATCGGCGCGAGGAACATCGCCACACCGAGCAGGCTGCCCGTGATGACGCTGGAGAAACCGGTGCGAGCGCCTTCGCCGACACCGGCAGCGGACTCGACGAAGACGGTGTTGGCCGACGACGACGTGACGCCGCCGAACGCGGCGGCGAGACCGTCGACGGTCAGCACCCGACCGATGCCGGGCAGGTTGCCGTCCTTGTCGGTGAGCCCGGCTTCGTCGGCGACCGCGATGGACGTGCCCATCGCGTCGAAGAACCCGGACAGCACGAGCGTGAACAGGAAGACGACGACCGTGACGACCGACAGCTTCGTGAAAGCCCCGAACAGATCGACTTGACCGAACAACGCGAAGTCCGGCAGGGACACCAGCTTCTCGGGCAGCTCCGGCACGACGAGACCCCAGCCGGTCGCGCCGAGTCCGGCCACCGACTCGATGATGATCGCGATCACGGTCGCGATGACGATGCCGAGCAGGATCGCGCCGGGCGTCTTGCGGGCCCACAACGCGATCATCAGGATCAGCCCGATCGCGAAGACGAGGATCGGCCAACCCTTCAGGACACCGCCGTCGCCGAGGGTGACGGGGACGGTCGTTCCGTCGGCGTCGGGACGACGGCTGACGAAACCGGCGTTGACGAGGCCGATGAGGGCGATGAACAGACCGAGGCCGATGCCGATGGCGTGCTTGAGGTCGCGCGGGATCGCCTTCATGATCGCGGTCCGCGCGCCGGTGGCGGCGAGCACGACGATGAGGAGACCCTCGATGACGACGAGGCCCATGGCCTGGGCCCAGGTCACGGACGGGGCGATCTGGTAGGCGACGACGGCGTTGACCGTCAGGGCGGCTGCGAGAGCCAGCGGCACGCGGCCGACGACACCCATGAGCACGGTCGCGATGAAACCGGAGAACGCGGTCATCGTGGCGACTTGACTGAAGTCCAACGTGTCACCGTTGACGTCGGTGGCTCCGGTCAGGATGATGGGGTTGAGGATGACGATGTAGGCCATCGCCATGAAAGTCGTCAATCCACCGCGAATCTCGCGGCCGATCGTGCTTCCACGACCGGTGATGTCGAACCAACGATCGAACCAGTTCGTCGGTTGCGGCGATTGGGACGGGGCAGCGTCTGTCGACGTGCTCATGCAGGGGTCTCCCACTTGTGTCGGTAAATGGACGGGCGTTGTGCTCGGTCGAGCGAGCGGGAGCAAGTCCCGACCGAACCCGCGTCGATCTTTGTCCAGTCCGGTTTTGGCCACGCAACCAGGGGCGACGTTACCGCCCGACATCACAGGAACGCCCCGAATCGTGACCGATGTCCCGACCCCCGACGAACCGTCCCGGCGCAGCGTGCCGACATCGGCGGCGACTCGGCGTCACCTCACGTCCGAGCGACGCGGAGCCGACCTTCGGGGGCGGCGGCCGACCGTTCTCCTCGATGCCGAGCGGCTCGTCGGCTTCGACGGCGGAGGGGACGAACCGGGACTACCCATGGGCCGGGTCCGAGTCGTCGGCCGTGACGCACCGCCGGACCTCATGGCCCCGCAGGTCCATTGTGGTATCGATTGGCCATCGACTGTGGCATGACGCCGGTCTCGCCTCGTGGCGGTCGTCGCGGTCTCGAAGCAACAACGCCGCTGATGGCGCTCGGCGTCGGACACCGGCTGCGAGGTCGCCTGCCGCGTTCGTCGACGTCGTCGGGGTGCCGCGACGCGAAACCGTGGCGCGCGACGGGGTCGCGCACCACGGTGGTGGGTCGAACGGGTGGATCAGTGGGTCGGGGTACCGCTCGTCTCGGAGTGCTTCGGCAGGGTGAAGCCGACCGCGAAGCCCGCAAGCAGGACCGCGACCGTCAGCCCCAGCGCGACCCGGGTGGCCGCGAGCAGACTGTCGAGGTCACCGACGAACTGGTCGAAGAAGACGGTGCCCAGCAGCGCGATCCCGAAGGACGCGCCCAACTGCTGCACCGCCGACAGGGTCCCGGAGGCGGAACCGATCTCGTCGGGCGACACCGACTGCATCACCGAGTCGAAGTAGCGCCCCATGAACAGGGCCGAGCCCACTCCGGCCAGCATCAGGCCCGGGATCAGGTGGTACCAGTCGAGATCCGCGCCCGCGATCTCCACGGTGGCGAGGACGATCGCGACACCCGCCGCGTTGACGAGCGCCCCGGCCAGCAAGGTCTTGCGTCCGAATCGGGCGAGCTTGTCCAGGAAGCCCATCGCCGCGCCCATGGCGACCGCGAACGGGATCATCGTGACGGCGGCGCGCATCGGAGTGAAACCGAGGCCCACCTGCAGATGCAGCGTCATGATCAGACCGATGCCGGCCATCGACGCCATCAGCAGGACGCCCAAGACCAGACCGCCGTTGAACGCGGGCTTGCGGAACAGGCTCGGTTTGACCAGGACGTCCCCGCCGCCACGTGCCTTGCGGACCTGGTGAACTCCGAAACCGGCGAACAACAGCAGCGACGCCACGATCATCGCGAATGACCACAGTGGCCAACCGGCCTCGCGACCCTGCACCAGCGGGTAGATCAAGGAGACGCTGGCCAGCGACGCCAAGCCCGCACCGACGAGATCGAGTTTGGCCGAGCGGTCACCCTCATTGGCGGGCAACAGTTTGGCGGCCAACACGAGGACGACGATGCCGATCGGGAGGTTGATGAGGAAGATCATCCGCCAACCGGAATCGAAGAGATCCAATCCAATGAGCCAACCGGCGAGGCTCGGTCCACCGATGGCGGCGACGCCCATGATCGGACCCGCCATCCCGAACGCCTTCTGCGTCTCGGCCGGGGGGAACATCGCCTTGATGAGCGCGAAGACCTGCGGAACCATTGCCGCGCCGAACAATCCCTGAAGGATTCGACCACCGACGGCGGCCTCGGCGCCCTGACTGATCGCCACAACGAAGGACGCGGCCGTGAATCCGGCCGCCCCGAGCATGAACATGCGCTTGCGTCCGAAGATGTCGCCGAGTCGGGCGCCGACCAACAGACCACCGACCATCGCGAGCGTGTACGCGGCGGTCAGCCACTGGATCAGGCCCGGGCCGCCACCCAGGTCGGCGCGCATCGTCGGTCCGGCGATGCTGGTGACGCTGGAGTCGAGCAGTTCCATCGCGCTTCCGGCCATCACGACCGACAGCGCCGCCCACCGCCACCGGTAGGGCTTGTCCTCCTGGACGTCGGGAACGGGTTGGACCGGAGCCGGAGCTTCAAGCAGTGCCACTGTGTTTCTCCTGGTCTTGGCGGGATTTTCGATTGCCGTCTGAGTCACGACCGAACTCTATGAGCAATTGCGGACAACTACGGTCCTTGATTCCCGCGACCGAGAAGAGTTTCTTGAACTTCTCCGGGATCCCTTGAGAGAACGGCGAAGTGGCGCCGAAGAAAATATTCGACGCCACTGTGGATATTCGATGACCGGCTCAGCCCAGCTGCCCGAAGAAGTCCCGCAGATCGGTGGCCAGCACGTCCGGCGCCTGACGGGCCGCGTAATGGCCGCCGGTGTCGTGGACGCGCCACTGGACGATGTCGGTGTAGTCGCGCTCGCTGAAACGGCGAATCGACTGGAAGTCCCCCGCGAAACTGGAACTGGCCATGGGGAAGTCGGCCGGTTCGGTCGACACCGGACTCTTCTCGTTCTCGTAGTAGAACCGCATCGACGAGGCGATCGTGTCGTTGAACCAGTGGATCAACACATTCGTGAGCACGAAATCGTCGTCGACCTGTTCCCCGAAAAGTTGATCCATCCACGCGAGCAGGCCCGCCGGGGAGTCGACGAGCGCGTGCGCCAGGGTCTGCGGCTGTTGAGATTGCAGCTGGTCGTAGGAGCTCATGTTCTCGTGGAACCACTGGAGCCGCTCCAGCGCCGCCAGTTCCTCATCGGACATTCCCTCCATCTCCGTCGGATCCCCCGACGGGAACGAGAAGATCTGGTTCACATGGACGCCGAGGACGTGGTCGCGGTCGATGCGGCCGACCTCCGGCGCGACGAAGGCACCGGCGTCGTTGCCGTGCAGGCCATAGCGTTCATAACCGAGGCGGGCCATCAGTTCCCGCCACGCCTTCGCGGTGCGAACGGCTCCCCAACCGGATTCGACGGTCGGGCCCGAGAACCCGAAACCCGGAAGGGACGGGATGACCAGATGGAACGCGGGGCTGCCGGAACCGTTGGCCTTCGGATCGGTCAGCGGATCGATCATGTCCACGAACTCGACGACGGTGCCGGGCCAACCGTGGGTCAGCAGCAGCGGAATCGCGTCCGATTCAGGGGATTCCACGTGTAGGAAGTGGACGTTCTGCCCGTCGATCTCGGTGGTGAACTGCGGGTGGGAATTGAGCCTCTCCTCCCAGACGCGCCAGTCGTAGTCGTTGAGGAAGTGGTCGATCAGGTGCCGAACCCGAGAGACCGGCACCCCGTAAGTCGAGCCCGAGTCCGGAATCTCCTGCGCGAAGCGGGCACGGGAGAGCCGCTCCCGCAAATAGTCCAGTTCGACTGCGGGATGTCGATGCGGAAGGGCTTGATCTCTGCAATTGTCATGATGATGACTCTATAATGGATCGCGGACAGATCCGGTCCTCAATGATTCGTCGGCGGTGAAGAGTTCCGATCGGCCCCACGGGTGCGCACGACGGACGTGGCCCCTTCCGACCCAGACGAGCGCCCGCGTCGATCGCGCCCCTAGGCGGACCGGACACCCGCTCCTCGGACGGCATCCACCGAAGACCCCGATGATTCAGGTCAGTAGGTGTCCGGGATTGCTGGCAGACTCGCTCGCATGCTTCCCACTTCGGCAAGACTCCTCCGGCTCCTGTCCCTCCTCCAGACCCACCGCGAATGGTCCGGCTCGGACCTCGCCAACCGGCTCGAGGTCGACGTCCGCACCGTTCGCCGAGACGTCGATCGCCTGCGCACCTTGGGATATCCCGTGGACGCCTCGCCGGGAGTCGCGGGCGGGTACCGCCTCGGGGCGGGCGCGCACATGCCGCCGCTGCTGCTCGACGACGAGGAGGCGGTGGCCGTGGCGATGGGCCTGCGGACGGCTGCGGGCGGTTCCATCAGCGGCATCGAGGAGAGCTCCCTGCGCGCGCTCGCGAAGCTCGAACAGGTATTGCCGTCGCGCCTCCGGCACCGCGTGAACACGCTCCAGTCGGTCACGGTGTCGACCGCCACGAGCGGCACACCCGTCGACGCCCAGCACTTGACGACGATCGCGACGGCCGCCCGCGATCACGAGCAACTGCGTTTCGATTACCGCAGCCACGACGGCTCCGAGAGCGTCCGTGACGTCGAACCCCATCGATTGGTCCATACCGGACAGCGCTGGTACCTGATGGCGTTCGACGTTGACCGCCAGGACTGGCGCAACTTCCGGGTCGACCGGATGACCCCGCGCGTTCCCACGGGACCGAGATTCGAACCCCGAAAGGTCCCCGAGTTCACCGTGACCGGCTTCGCCCGGTGGAAGAGCCACCGCTACCAGGCCAGGTTCACGATCCACGCTCCCGCCGAGGTCATGGCGGAGAAGATTCCCCCGCAGTACGGCCTGCTGGAGGCGATCGACGACGACTCCTGCACCCTGTACGCCGGTTCCGACATGCTCGAGGGTTTCGCGATGTGGGTGCCGAGCTTCGGATTCGAGTTCGAGGTCCACGAGCCACCCGCGCTGATCGAGCACATGGCGGCACTCACGGCCCGCATGTCCCGATCAATCGGCCTCGACACCTGACCCGGCGCGGGTGCTCGTCACGGTTTTGCGTTCACCCGCTGTCCTCCAGGTTCCTCACCAGGAGAAGGAACCATCCGTTGTCGTGTGGCAGCCTGCGCCCTCGCGAACCTGCCGTTCCACCACCACACGACCCAGCGTTACCGTCAGATGACATCTTTCCCATGTTGCTTGTGTACGTTGACGAATCCTATAGCGCCGACTGGTTCTTCATGGCCGCCATGTTGTGCGACGGACCGGCTGCAATCGCCTTGACGGCAGCACTCGATGCCATAGTCGAAAAGGCCACAAATGAGCACAATGTGGATGAACTCGCAGAGCTTCATGGATACGAACTGTTCCAAGGTCACGACTGCTGGAAAGGTGTTCCTCCACGCGTCAGAATTGGCGTCTACAACGAAACTTTCCAGGCGATCGCGGACTACGCGACAGGGATAATCCTGCGCGGAGTCGACAGGAACGGAATGCGACGCCGTTATTCGAGCCCGACCCCGCCACACTCGGTCGTCCTACAACATGTCCTCGAACGAATCGACATCTACGCGGCACAACAAGGCAAGTACGCCCTCGTGATCGCCGATGAAGTCGATGAACAAGCTCGACACCGGGCTGACCTCACGTCGTACCAACGAGCGTGTACTCCCGGATATCGTTCTCGCCAACTGACCCGCATTGTGGACACCCTGCACTTCGCTCCATCCCATGCGAGTCGCTTGGTCCAGGCGGCTGACATGATCGCTTTCTTGCACCGTCGAATGGAAACGCACGTAGAGACGGACGAACGTGCCAGCCGAGCAAATCTGCGCCTCTGGGAACGCATTGAACCCAAGATTCTGCACCAGCATTGCTGGCTTCCAGTTTCATAGTTCGACAGCACAAAGGCCTCGCGTTTGCGAGGCCTAAGGCGGGATCGGAAGGCGAGCCTTCCTGGGGCAATCGTACCAGGTACACCCCCAAAATCAGGACCACAACCTGAAGCGATCGATTCATCGCCGAATTTGCGCCTGAACTGGCCTGGCTCGATGTACTCGCCTGATTCCCGGAGACATGCGATGGGGCAGCGTCTCGATCGTGACGACATCGACCGCGGCCCGACCGACGGCCTTACGTCCGACTCTCGCGTTGGGGGCGTTCCGACTTCCTGGTCGAGCGGCCTCGAACGGTGGATGTCCGCTTCGTTCACGGTGAGCCCCTCCACCTGGACCGCGACGAAAGCCGGGACCCGCTTTCTCGGGTTCTGGTCGAGCGCGCGGCGCCTGCGAAACGAACGGGTTCCTCATCGTGGTGACGAGGAACCCGTCGTCACGTCAGAAACGGGCCGGTTCGATGTACTCGCCCCATTCGATGCGGAGCGCGTCGCAGATCTCGCCGAGGGTCGCCTCGACGCGGGTCGCCTCCAGCATCGCCGGAATCATGTTCGCGTCGGTCCGGGAGACGTCGACCATGTGCTTCAGCGCGGCGCTGACGGCCGCCTCGTCCCGGTCGGTCTTGCGCTTCGCGAGCGCGGCCACCTGGTCGCGTTCGACGTCGCCGGAGATCCGCAGGATCTCCAGGTCCTTGGAGACCGTCTCGGTGTGGCAGTTGACGCCTACGACGCGCTTCTCGCCGCGTTCGAGCTGCTGCTGGTAGGTGAACGCCGCGTCGGCGATGCCGGCGGTGAACCAGCCCTCTTCGATGCCGCGCAGGAGACCGGACGTGATGGGGCCGATCTCGTGACGGCCGGAACCCATGGCGGCCTTCGTGATGGCGCCGGCCGACTGGCCGTCGGCGTCACCCGTCTCGCCGCCGAGGGCGAGGATGTTGCGGAAGATCTCCTCGGCTTCGGCCTCGATCTTGTCGGTGAGGGCCTCGACGTACCAGGAGCCGCCCAGAGGGTCGGCCACATTGGTCACGCCGGTCTCCTCCATGAGGACGGCCTGCGTGCGCAGCGCGATCTCGGCGGACTGCTCGGTCGGCAGCGCGAGGGTCTCGTCCAAGGCGTTGGTGTGCAGCGAGTTCGTACCGCCGAGGACGGCGGCGAGCGCCTCGACGCCGGTGCGGACGACGTTGTTGTACGGCTGCTGCGCCGTCAGCGACACCCCGGCGGTCTGCGTGTGGAAACGCATCCACTGTGCCTTCTCGCTGGTGGCTCCGTAGACGTCGCGCAGCCAACGGGCCCAGATGCGGCGCGCAGCGCGGAACTTCGCGATCTCCTCGAAGAAGTCGATGTGCGAGTCGAAGAAGAACGACAGCCCGGGCGCGAAGACGTTGATGTCGAGGTCGCGGGACAGACCGAGTTCGACGTATCCGAATCCGTCGGCGACGGTGAAGGCGAGCTCCTGCGCGGCGGTCGATCCGGCCTCGCGGATGTGGTAGCCGGACACCGACAGCGGCTTGTACCGGGGAATGTTGTGGGCGCAGTACTCCATCAGGTCGCCGATGAGACGCAGGTGCGGTTCCGGTGGGAACAGCCATTCCTTCTGCGCGATGTACTCCTTGTAGATGTCCGTCTGCAAGGTACCGTCGAGTTTGGATATGTCGGCGCCCTGACGTTCGGCGGCGACGAGGTACATACAGAAGGCGGGCACGGCCGGGCCGGAGATCGTCATCGACGTGGTGACGTCGGCGAGCGGGATGCCTCCGAAGAGGACGTCCATGTCGGCGGCGGAGTCGATCGCGACTCCACAGTGGCCGACTTCGCCGAGGGACTTCGGGTCGTCGGAGTCGCGGCCCATCAGGGTCGGCATGTCGAAGGCGACGGACAGGCCGCCACCACCGGAGCGCAGCAGCATCTTATAACGCTCGTTGGTCTGCACCGCGTTGCCGAAGCCGGAGAACTGCCGGATCGTCCAGGCGCGTCCCCGATAGCCGGTCGGGTAGAGGCCACGCGTGTAGGGGAACTCGCCGGGCCAGCCGATGCGCTCCATCCGGGGGTCGTCGACACCTTCCGACGGACCGTAGGCGGGCTCGACTTCCATCCCCGACAGGGTGGTGAAGTCGGCGTCGCGTTTACGGGCGGCGTCGAAACGGTCTTGCCACCGACGGCGGCCGTCACTGATCTTCTCGGCGTCCACTGGAGTTGTCCCTTCGGGCTTCATGCGACTCCTGGAGGCTGTCCCTCACCCAGCAGTTCGCCTCGATCAACCTGAGATAAGAGGACAACCTCTGGCCATCCTAGGCCGGAAACCTTAACGATGACTAGGTAGGTTCGTACCGGCCGGTAACAGCGGCGAGTCGTCCGTGAGCGGCCACCGGTGGTCCGAATCCGGCTCGTCCACCCACGCCCACTGCTCGGTCTCGGTCACGGAGAGCCCGAATCGATCGCGGCGCGGTCGGCCCGCCTCGCGCCACGCATGCCACGCTTCGACGACCTCGTCGAAGAAGGGCGTTCCCCATTCCTCGACGACGGTCCCGTGCGCGTCGTCCGTGATCCGCGCGTGCCCGGTCTCCGTGCCGAGTCGAACCTCCGCGCCGAACGACAACGCGCGCACGTCGGGCAGGGACAGCTCCAGCCAGGGCGTGAACTCCTCCGAGGTCACCTCGTACTGATCGATGTCGATCGTCCGGTGACGATACTCGCCCTGCGGCTCCGACGACGGCGTGCCCGGTTCGTCGGCGGAGTGCCGCATCCGCATGAAGTAGACGCCCTCGTCACGGGCGCGGCCCGACAGGACGCCGGCACTGAATCGCAGCACCATCAGCAGCCCGCCGTACGTCAGGGGGAGCACGACCCGCGCGTCCTCGCGGAGCTGGCCGAGCCAGGGACGCGGGACGTGGTCGAGCGCGCAGGTCGCGAGGATCCGGTCGAAGGGCGCCCGCGCCGGATACCCGGCCTCGCCGTCAACGGCGGCCAACGTCGGGTGGTGGTCGATCTCGGTGAGGCATTCGCGGGCGGCGTCGACGAGGTGCGGGTCGATGTCGACGCTGGTGACGTTCTGGTCGCCGAGGCGATGACACAGGAGGGCCGCGTTGTAGCCGAGACCCGTTCCGATCTCCAGGACGTTCTCGCCGCCGCGCAGGTGCAGCAGTTCGAGCATGATCGCGACGACGGTCGGTTGCGACAGCGAGGACGTCACGGTGAGCGCCCCGTCGAAGGTGTCGACGTAACGCGTCGGGATGACTCGGTCGGAGTAGGCGCTGGACACCGGCGCGGACGCGGCCGTTCCACCGGCCCGCCGGGCGAACACGTGCCGCGGTGTCTCGGCGAACGCGGTGATGAGGGCACGGTCGGAGAGGACGCCACTCGCGGTGAGCTGCGTCGTCATCGCCGCCGCGCGGCGTCGCCAATCGGGTTGCCGAGGCATGGGTCCAGCATGGCACCGGTTCGCCGGTGGTACCCGCCATCGCTTCGTGCGTGTCGCCGGAACAACGTGAACCGGCCGCGTCGAGACGCGGCCGGTCGGGTGGGTCCGGAGCTGGTTCCGCTGTCCTGGGCCGCACGAAGCACGACCTGGGATCGGCGGGGAGCGTCGCCCGTGTGCCGGTGTCGAACGGAGACGCGACCACGAGACCGCTGCCCGCCGAACCGCCGAGGGCGGTCGTGGACAATGGCCCGTCGCGCTCGATCCGCCGAGGCGGGCGGCGTCAGGCGACGCTACTGGTCGGCGGGCTCGAGGTAGCCGAGTTCCATCGAGATGATGGAGGGGAGCGTGTCCGCGATCTGGGCGGCCATGTCGTTGGCGGTCGCGCCGTCGATCGAGTCCGGGTTCTGCGCGAACATCTCGCAGCAGTCCCACATCGAGTTCGTCCGGTACGAGAACGCCCACACGAGATACGACAGCTGTGGGATGCCGAGGAGGCCCTCACCGTGCTGACCGATCCACCGCAGGTTCGGGTCGTCGGGGGAATTGCTGATGCCCACGGCCGTGGGGATGATCTTGTAGCCGGTCAGGACGTCCTGCGCCGAGTGACCGTGCAGGTTGGCCTCCAGGAGCAGCCCCCGAGAGAGGAGGCCGTCGAGCTCGGCGGAGACCTTCGACGCCGAGATCTCGTTGCTCAGGTTCTTGATCAGCCAGTCCCGGTCCACCAGGTGTTCGGCGTGCTGCTCGGGCTCGCCATATGCACCATTGTAGACATACCATTCCAAAGGTGACAGTTGCTGAACTTCGTCACCCACTTGGACCTCATAGAAGTCCGGCTCCTCCGCCGGGGGGTCGCTGGCCGGAAAGCAGGCCCCGAGGGGTTTTCCGACCGGAAGGATCGTAATCGCCATGTCCGCTCCTCGTGATGTTCCGTTGCCGTGCCGTTGACGCAGGCAGCGTATCCGCCCCGAGTCAACCCACGCGGTCAGCTTATCCGAATGAGACAAGCGACGACACGGACGATGACGGCTCTCGACGACCCCGTTACGGGCCATGCCTTCCGCGCCCGAAAAGCGCGATGCCGCCGCATCCGGGGAACAGACACGACGGCATCGACACGATCCGATGTCAGTCGCCTACTCGACGCGCATTCGAGGCGACCCCGCGGCCACGCCGATAACCCGCGTGCGACCTGCTCGATCGATGACGGGGGTCGATCAACCACCGTTCGTCGGCTGGTACGGCGGGATCGGCGAACTCAACGCCGAGACCCCCGGCAGCAAATCCACGATGGACATAAATGCCCTGCCCATCCGGGAACGGGCGGCCACGGCCGGGTGCGTGGCACCGAAGTCGTCCGGCGCGCCCTGACCGCTGGCCCACAAGGAATACGTGACAACCGGAGCCCCGGCCGCGTCGAAGATGATCCCCGCCTCGTGCCGCTCGTCGTTGAGCCAGCCCGCCTTCGTCGCGACCCGCAGGCGCTCGTTCGACGACATCTCGCGCCGCACTCCGTCGGTGAACGCCACCGGCGAACGCAGCAGGTTCAACAGGAACGCCGTCGACTCCGGGGAAAGCAAAGTACCGGCGACGAGCGCGTTGAAGAAGTCATGCATCTCCTTGGGCGTGGAGGTGCCGAGGTAGAACCGGTTGGGATTCGCGACCGGCTCGACCTGGGTGTTCGGGAAGCCCTTCGCCACGAGGATCTCGTTGATCTCGGCGGCCGGTGCGACGAGCCCGCACAACCGCACCGCCGTGTCATCCGAGATCGTCAACAGGTTCGCGATCGCGTGGCCGACGGTGATCACGCTGGGGTAGGCGCCGTCGAGCCGGAACAGGCCGTCGCCGTCCGGGATGATGATGTCGGCTGTCACCGCGACCTGGTCGGACAGGGAGATCAGACCTCGATCGACCTTGTCCATGACCGCGACCGCGACCGGAACCTTGTTGACGCTCAACGCCTGCAGGACACTGTCGGACCCGTCGTCGACGGCGATCGTCGTCGGCCGCCCGGTACCGGCGATCGAGACGTATCCATTCCACTGACCGCCCGCGCGGCCCGAGTGCCACCGATAGACCGCGTCGATGAGCCGCGAGGCGGTGGTGGCGTCGGGAGCCGCGTAGACGGCCGGCTCCTCCGCCGACGCCACGCCGGGGGTAAGGGCGACGCTCGCCGCGGCGGCACCGATTCCCAGGCCGAACAAGGACCTACGACTGGTTTTCACTATCACGCTCCAGTTGAGAGGGTCGGGATTGGATCCCGACAGAGTGCACCGTCTGATTGACGCGTTCGGGGCGCGTCAAGGTTGCCTGGACCACGGGTGACATGAGACACGAAGGACACCGAGGCACAGTGTCACATTGATCCACCATGGATATAAAAGGCGGCGGACGTGCCTTGAGCAGGCCGAAAATCCGCCGCACAACGGATAGCGACCAAGATAGATCAAAAGGGATGGACGTCGAGGCCGGAACGGACGCCGGTCACCCCAGATGAACGCGCGCGTCGCACGCGGCGATCGTGTCATCGTCATGTGTCGTGAGGACGACGATCATGCCGTTGTCAGCGCGGTCCCTCAACAGCTTCACGACCCGATCCCTGTTCGACGAATCCAGATTGGAGGTGATCTCATCCCCGAGGAAGACGGTCCCCCGCCGCGCCAACGCCCGCGCGATCGCGACCCGCTGTCGCTGCCCGCCCGACAGTTCCTCGGCCAGTTGATCGGCCTGAGCCGCCACCCCGAGCTCGTCCAACGCGAGATCGGTGCGCGCGGCGGCCACATTGGCGGACAGCCCCGAAGCGACGAGCGAGACGATCGCGTTCTCCCTGGCCGTCAGCACCGACGCGAGCGCGTTTCCCTGCGGCACAAGGCTCACGCCCGCCGCGACGGCGGCATCCCGACCGCGCAGGCGCTCGCCGCCGAGCCTGATCTCACCCGCGACGGGTGTGAGCAGTCCGGCGATGGTCCACATCAGGCTCGTCTTGCCGGAGCCCGAAGCGCCGGTGACGGCGAGCATCGTCCCGGCGGCGACATCGAGGCTGAAGCCGTCGAGCACCCGTTCCGATCCTATATCGACGGTGACGTCCACGACGGACAGAATACGGCTCATCGGTTCGGCCCTTCGGACGGGTCCACCGGCGTCAGGACGACGCGGCGGTCGGAGGTCACGTCGGCGCGCAGCAGCGTTCCGGGCGGAATCTCCCGGCTGACGTCGTCTGGCAGGTGGACCGTGCCGTCGGCGCCCATCACGAGATACTCCTGGCCGCGCCGCCCCTCCGAACCGACCCGACCGTCGCGAATCGTGACGGTGCGACCCAAGCGGACACCGAGTTCGGCGTCGTGCGTGACGACGACGACCGTCCGGCCCTGCCGGTGGATCGCCGTGAGCGCCTCGGTGACGGTCTCGCGCGCCTCCGCGTCGAGACGCGACGTGGGTTCGTCGACGAGCAGGACCCCGGCGCCGGCGGCGATGCCGATCGCAAGCGCGAGTTGTTGACGCTTCGCAGTCGACAACGCGGCCGCCGGCGTGCCCGCGACGTCTCGCCCCACGAGCCCGACCGTTCGCAGGATCTCTCGCGCGCTCGGCAGTCCCGCCCGATCGCGCAGTCGAGCCGCCCGTCGGGCGAACTGGACGTTGTCGACGGCCGACAGGTACGGGATGAGATTCCGGTCCGCCCCTTGGAGGACCATCCCGACGTGTCGGCCCCGGAGCCTGCGCAGGCCCTCGTCGCCGATCGTCGTCAGATCGTTGTCCCCCATGTGAATGCGACCGGCGGACGGCCGGAGCAGGCCCGCCATCACCGACAGCAGGGTCGACTTTCCGGAGCCGGACGGCCCGATCAACGCGACGGACTCCCCGGCCGCGATATCCAAGTCCACTCGCGACAGTGCCACGACATCATAGGCGCCCAAGCGGTAGATGTACACCAGGTCACGGCATCTGATGTCCATTGGTGAGCTGTGCGTCAGCGGCGTCACGGGTCTCCTCACTCACTGGACCGGCGAACGACGGACGGGTCGCCGTGGCGCAGCTGCGTCCGCACCGCCACCGCCGTCACCGACGCCAGCACGACGAGCGCCACGACCCCGGCTCCCACCGGCCACCACACACCGAGACGGTAATCGACGGGCGCCAGCAACGGCGCGGTCGTCACGAGTGCGACGTGCGGAAGAACGAGGGCGAGCCCGGCGAGGCCGCCGACGGCGCCCGCGAGCGTCGGCACGATCATCCAGTACAACTGTTCGCGGACCGTCGCGGTGCGCAGGACGCGCCCCGGTACGCCGGCGACGGCGAGCGTCGCCAGGTCGGTACCCCGCGAGCTGGCGGAGGAGGTCGCGGCCATGAGCATCGCACCGGCCACGAGGATCAGCGCGGCGGAGGCCGCCACCAGGTACAGGTTCAACGCGAGGGCGGGCGCGGCGCGCGACAGCCGCTGGGTCTCATCGGCGTGGGTCTCGGTCGTGGACACGAACAGGCCCTCGGCGGCGAGCCGACTGACCATGTTGTCGGGGGCTTCCGACGTCGCCCAGATTTCGTACGACAACTCGGGGCGATCCGCCAGGGACGTAACGGATTCCGCCATCCGGTTCGCGTAGCCGAGGTCGACGACCATCGCTCGCGTCCCACCGCGCGGCACGACGTCGACCGGGGCCGCGACGCGGAACTGGGCGACGTCGCCGTGCGGGGCGGGGAAGGTGAACCCGTCTGCGGTGCCGGTGGGGGCATCGCCCGCCAGCAGGACCGGCAGTGTGGACGGCGCGGGCGAGTGTTCCGCGACGAGGTCCTTCGCCTCGGAGGTCGTGGCCTCCAGACGAAGACCGCCGGCGCAGTCGACGTTGAACGTGATCGCCGAGGAGATGTGCCATGGCCGAGCCCAGTTCGCGCAGTCGGTGAGGTCGGCGACCACGCCCGTGTCGTCGGCGATCGACTCCACCGTGAGATCGAAGTGCACTTCCTTGAGGTCGCCCGGATACCGGGCCACGCCGACGCCGACGAGTCGACAGCCGTCCCCGCATCCGTCCAATGTGCCCCGATAGCGGTGGTCGCCCTCGACGAGTTCACCGAGCCGGATCGTCGCGGGTTCTCCCTGCCCGTTGACGATGCGGACGATCAGTTGGGCGGGCCGGTCGGCGTCAACGACCGCGTCCGAGACGTCCACGCGCAGCTTCTTCTTCACCCACAACGATTCCAGTTCGCTCGGATGCAGGTCGGACGCGACGGCGGAAATGTCGGCCGCTCGCCAACGCCCCACGGAGGCGAGCCGGTCGGTCTGCGCGGCGAGGACCGTGAAATCGCTGGATCGATACCGTTCGAAGGAACGCACGACCGCCATCAACGCGTTCCCCTCGGGATCGAGGCGTTCGACAGCGTCGATCATTCGCGCGGGATCGCTTGCGGTGAGCCGGTACACGCTGTCGGCGCCGACCGTGTCGGACGCGACGACGCCCCGGTTGCGGTCGGCGATGTCCCACGCGCACACGCCGAAGGCCAACAGCGCCACGGCCACGGTAACGAGGAGGACGATCCGGCGGGACTCTCCGCGCCGCGACAGCTGCGCCATCGCGATCATCTCGGCGAGCGCGCCGCGACGTGTCGCGGCCTTGAGCCGCCGGGCCGCGATGACGGCCATGAGCCGCGCCAGGACGATGCCGAGGACGAGCGCGAGGAGCGGCGTCACGAGAAGCCCGATCGTGCTGTCCCCACCGGGACTGAGCAGTTGCCACAGGGCGACGCCGGCGAGCGCGATGACGACGCCCTCGATCATGCCCGCGCTCAGCTTTCGCCCGCGCCGGACGCGCCGCAGGAGACGCGCGACCGGCAGGTCCAGTACCGGTAGGGCACCGACGACGACGGCGGACAGCGCGCCGATCAGGGCGGCCAGCGCGGACCACAACAGGACCGGCCCGAGATCGAAGGCCGAACCGGGGGCGAGCGTCGCGTCGCGTAGGAGGGCGACTCCCCCGAGTCCGAGCAGCGCTCCGGGCAGGAGGGCACCGATGATGAGCGCGACGGCCTCACCACTGCCGACGAGCGCCACGACGGGCAGCCGATGTCCGCGGAGCTTCGCCAGTCCGATCTGTTCGGCGCGTTCGCTCGTCAGTCGCGCGACGACGAGATAGAGCACGAACCAACACAGCAACAGCAGCGGGACGGCGACGATCGGCACCGCGCGGGATACCGCCTCCTGTTCCGCGGCAACGCGTTCGACGACGGACGGCAGGCTCGACTGGACGTCCAGCGGGATCGAGTTCGGGCCGAGCCGGGGGTTGCCGACGCCGCCCTCGGCGTCCATCCGGGCCACCGCCGCGACCACCTGGTCGATGTTGTCGAGGTTGATCGCGTCGATGTCGAGGCGGTACTCGATGCCGGCCTCCCGATCTCCGAGACCGCCGAGCTGTGCCGGATCGGTCACGAGGAACGCGTCGAGGCGTTGCGTGTCATTGGCTTCGGCGCCGTGCCGGAAGTAGAAGGTGCGGCCCCAGTAGCCGTCGTCGGGATCGGCCGGGAGGTACACGCCGACGACGGTGGCCGTTCGGCGGGCCGCGGTCTCGGTGGAGGCCGAGGTGATCGCGAGCTCGTCGCCGACGTCGAGGCCGAGCGCGTCGGCGGAGCGTTTCGACATGAGGAGCTGCGAATGGGTCGTCTCGCATTCGCCCGCGATCATGACGATGTTGTCGCACACGTCGTCGCGGTAGGCGATCGTGGCGCCGGTCGGGTGTTCGGCGTCGGCGAGGAGCGCCTCGGCGTGGGTGAACGTGATGGGCGCGGAGAACGGCGCGAGATCGGCGTTCTGGCCGACAGACTCGTCGACGACGGTCAGCAGTTCAGTGGTGTCGCCGGGATCGGCGGAGGCGTCGACGGCGCCCGCGAGGCGCAGGCCGACGGACGCGGACGGCAGCCGTCGCAGTTCGTCGAGTAGCAGGGAATGCCGGGCCGCGGTCGTGTAGGCGGGCATCATGACGGCGGCGGCGGTCGCGCACATGGCGAGCACGAACACGATGAGTGACCGCCCCGGTCGATGGCGGATTCCCCGCACGATCACCCCGAACACGTCCACCCTCCGGTCGTTCACTCCCGGCCTGTGTGGCCGGGCTATCGACCCACCGAATCGAGCGGGGGTCAGCCGCGCGGCGTCGCGTCGTGCGGTTGACACGTGAGATTACGCGCCCGGTGGGTCACCGCGTTGCTCACGTTGCGTCATAGCGCGAACGGCCACGCGGAGTAATGGCTGCTGGCACCGGCCGCGTCACCCGTCACAGAAGTCGCCCTCTGTGATCTATTACACAGCACAAGTCGACCGAACGGCCGGGCACCCTGAGTGGCAACAATGGACAAATCCGGGCGGAAACCGCGAAACGGTCACGAACGCCGATCGACGACGGCGGCCACGAGCCGAGGGCGTCGACCCGACCCTTGACCCGAGCGACCGGCGTCGGTCGACCCGGTTCGGTGCCGCGGCATGCGAACCGGCGCCATTCAGGTCGAGCTGCCGACGCGCGCTCCCGGCACGGTGCTCACGGAAGGGGTGGCCTGGGGATGGTCGGCTCGTACGACTTCACGCTGGCGGCGATCGCCGCCACGGTCGCCGTCAGAACGCTGAGGATCATCGCCAGCCCCACGGCCACGCCGTTGGCCTTGTCGAAGCCGAAGATCCACTTGAGCTGCGCGTCGACGGCTGTGCCCCGCAGGAGTGGCGCCATGAAGGTCGTCGCCACTACGTAGACCACGCAGAGCGCGCACAGTGTCCACGCGCCGGCGACCCTACGGGTGAACGTGAACCCCGCCGCGACCAACAGTGCCCCGGCGCCGATCGCTCCGCCGAGCACGTTCTCCAACAACAGGTTGGACCCGAGATCGGTCGGCCCGGTGGCGTGGACGACGTTGTAGAGCGCGAACCAGACGAACATGCCGACGGTGAGCAGCGCCAGGATGGAGGCGATCACCGCCGCCGCGGCATTCGCTCTCGGCCTGAGCGCCGCCAGCGGGCTCGGCCCACCACCCCACGGCACGGGCCCGCCCGTCATCGGGGGCTGGCCCTCCTGGGGAGGCCCGGGCTGCGGTGGATTCGGCTGCATCCGTGCTCCTCGCGCGCTTCGGCGACGTCCGCCGCCGACCATGGTCCGAGGTCAGCGTAGCGAAGCCGCTCCACACAACCGAACCGGAGCGACGACCCACCTCGACCATCGCGGACAGTCCACATCAGACTGTCTGCAGTCGACCATTCCAGCGCGTGGTCCCCTGTGCAGTCGCGACGTCCCAGCCTCACAAGGAGTTCGGCACTGACCAGCCGGCTTCCTCCGATCCCCGTGGAGGTGGCGACCCTCGCGATGTCATCGCGGCGCGGGCCACCGGCGTCCTCGCGCCGGATCGAACGACCGCTCTCACGGACGCGCGATCGGCCCCGGCACGACGGGATCGAGCGCTGGGACAACGGCCACCGGCCGGTACGGCGTGTCCAGCGGCGGACGCGGATCGGCCCCACTCTTGTTCGGCCACAGGGACATGGCGCGTTCCGCCTGCGCGGTGATCGTCAGCGACGGGTTGACGCCCAGATTCGCCGAGACCGCCGAACCGTCCATGATGTGGAGTCCGGGATGCCCGAAGACGCGGTGATACGCGTCGATGACACCGCTGTCACGGTCCGCCCCGATCGCGCACCCGCCAAGGAAATGCGCCGTCGTCGGGATGTCGAGCACGTCGAGCCAGGTACCCCCGGGCTGCGCGCCGAGCTCCTCGGCGAGGTTCCGCACCGCCTCATGTCCGACCGGCAGCCACGTCGGGTTGGGTTCCCCGTGGCCGAGCCGGGCGTGCATGCGGCCGCGCCGAAGCCCGACCGTCACCGAGTTGTCCCGACTCTGCATGACGAGGCCGATCACGGTGCGGCGAGACCAATCCCGCAGCCACAACGAACGCGCGAACCGGATCGGGTGGCGCGTCACGGTTCCAAGGAAGCGCAGCCATCGAGGAATCGCGTGCGCGGCGTCGGGCGCGCCCCCGTCCACCAGCAGGGTTCCGAGCGCGCCCATCGCGTTCGATCCACGTCCATAGCGGACAGGTTCGACGTGGGTGTGCTCGTCCGGGTGGATGGACGACGTGATCGCCAGCCCCCTGCTGTGATCGTCACCCGAGCGGCCGAACCGCATCGCGCCGAGGATCGCCTCCGAGTTCGTTCTCGTCAGATGGCCGAGCCGCGACGACAGTTCGGGCAGACGACCGGTCTCACGCATGCGATGGAGGAGGCGCTGCGTGCCGAAGGTCCCAGCCGCCATGACGACGTGATCGGCGAGCAGCGTCGGACCGCGACGCGGCAGCACCCCGGTTCTGGCGGTCTCCACTCGCCACCTCGTCTCCATCGTGGACTGATTCAGCCCCGTGACGGTGGTGCGCGGGATGATCGTCACACCACGCCGTTCCGCGAGGTGCAGATAGTTCTCGGTGAGCATGTTCTTCGCGCCGTACCGGCATCCGGTCATGCAACCCCCGCACGTTACGCATCCGGCCCGATCCGGCCCCGATCCACCGAAGTAGGGGTCGGCGGTGCGGACTCCCGGCATACCGATGTGGACGCCGACGCGCGTGGTGCGGTACGAGTCGGCCACGCCCATGCGTTCCGCGACGCGCCTCAACGCGTCGTCGGCGGGCGTCCGGATCGGATTGTCGACGACGCCGAGCATGCGCTCCGCCGTGTCGTAGTGCGGAGCGAGCTCGGCGCCCCAGTCCGCGATATCGCTCCACTGTGGGTCATCGTAGAACGCCTGGGGCGGACGGTAGAGCGTGTTGCCGTACACAAGGGACCCGCCACCGACGCCGGCCCCGGCGAGAACGAGGACCCGCGCGCCGCGCTGCCCACGGAGGAGGTGGATGCGTTGGATGCCGCGCAGTCCCAGTTTCGGCGCCCACAGGAAACGACGTAGCCGCCACGACGTCCTCGGGAGGTGGCGATGCCGCAGCGCGGGATCGGGCTCGGTCGGGTCGTCGAAGCGCTCCCCCGCCTCGACNNCCGCGACCCGGTAGCCCTTCTCGGCGGCGCGCAGCGCGGCGACGGAACCGCCGAAACCGGAACCGATCACGACGACGTCGAAGCGCTGCGGGGCGGGGAGGGCCATAGGCCGGTATCCTGCCAGGTCGCCGGGGACATGGCAATGGACGGACGACGAAACGAGGATGCGCCGGTACTCGTGATCTGGCACCGTCGCGATATGGACGCGCTCTCGTGCATTGTCGATTCCGAGCTGGCCGTGTTCGCCGAGGCGACCGCGCGCTGGCGGGCCACCGACCCGATACGCAACAACGTGGCCTCGACGGTGATCGATGCCCGGCTCGGTGGCGCGGTCCCGCTCGTCGGGGACGAACTGTGGTTGCGGCTCGTTGACGCCGGGACCGTCGTCGGTCTGGCGCTGCACACTCCCCCGTTCCCGCTCCTGTTGCTCGCGCCCGACCTGAACCTCATTGACCCGCTGGTGGAGACGCTTCGGCGCATCCGGCCGACGCTGTCCGGGGTCGGCGGGCCCCTGACCGGGGCCGAGGAGTTCGCGCGGCGGTGGGCCGCGCCGGGCACGGCCCCGCGTGTCGGCTCGGTGCATCGCATGTTCGTCCTCGACGGTCTCCGCGCCCCGACCGGCATCCCGGGTCGGCTGCGACGCGCGGACGCCCCCGACACGGCGCTCCTCGCCGAATGGTCGACCGCGTTCAGTGCGGAGGCGCTGCCGGACGAGCCCATCCCGGCCGACGCCGTCGAGAACGTCGCGCGGAGGCTGTCCGTCGGTGTGCCGTACTGGCTGTGGGAGGTCGACGGCGAAGCGGTGTCGATGATGGCGACGTCGCCCCCGGCACTCGGAATCAGTCGGGTGCAGTCGGTGTACACACCACCGGAACGACGGCGGCACGGCTACGCCGCCGCGATGGTCGCTGCGGCGTGCGCCGAGACGAGGGCACGTCCCGACGTCGACGAGGTCGTGTTGTTCGCGGACGTCGCGAACCCGACGTCGAGCGGCGTGTACCGACGGATCGGGTTCAGCGATCTCCACGACGTGGCACAGTTCCTGTTCGACGCCCCGGAAGACACCACGTCGGACTGACGAACACTCTCTCCGCTTGGTTGGGCAAATATCGGAAATAGGCGTGTTTTCGCAATTTGCCCAACCAAGCGGAACTTTTGCCCGACCAAGCGACAGTGGACGGAGCTAGTCCGAAAGCAGACGTGCCCGTAGGCGGGCGGCGAGATCGGCGGTGTCCATGCCAAGGCCGTCCGCGACGTATCCGGTCATCGACCCGTACCCGGCGGCGACATCGCTCAACACGTGCCACATGACGTCGGCGGGCGCCCTGCCATAGCCGGGCCACCGCAGGACCCGACCGGGGTTGGCGGCGCGCCAGTCCGCGACGAGACCGGCGGAGGCGTTCTCCGTCAGTGCGTAGTCCGCGACGATGTCCTCATCAGACACGCCGAGCAGCGTGAGAACGAGCGCGGCGATCAGACCCGTCCGGTCTTTGCCTGAGGCGCAATGGAAGACGACGGGTTCGTCCGCGTCGGCGATCGTCTCGAGAACGGCCCGGATCTCCACGACGCCATCCGAGGCGACCTCGGCGTACCGGTCGGCGAGATGGCGCCACGGGTCGACGTCGGGATCGATCTCCGCCTGGTCGTACGGGCGGTGCTCAATGGAGAGATTGACGTACCGGAGCCCGTCGGCCTCGCGAACCCGGCCGTTGCGGGCGATCTCCCACGGGTACCGCAGGTCGATGACCGTGCCGACCCGAAGATCCAGGAAGCGGACCCAGTCGTCGTCGCTGAGCTTGCCCAGCGAATCGGATCGGTACAGGCGCCCCGACGCGACGACCCGACCGTCTCCCGTGGAGTGGCCGCCGAGATCGCGGAAGTTCCGCAGCGACGCGAAACCCACGCCCGTCGGCACCGGCTCGCGGCCACCGTCGTCGGTCCGACCGACGAAGCTCACGCGGACTTGCGGCGACGCAGCGAACGCGCCGGTCTCGTACTGGAGGTGCGCGGGATCAGGGTCGGGTTGACGTTCTTGCGAACGACATCGGAGGTGATGACGACGCGAGCGACCTTGTCGACGTGGCTCGGGATCTCGTACATGACCGGCTGGAGCACCTCCTCCATGATCGCGCGCAGACCACGGGCGCCCGTACCCCGCAGGATCGCCTGATCCGCGATCGGCTCGATCGCGTCGTCCTCGAAGACCAGTTCCACGCCGTCGAGTTCCAACAAGCGCTGGTACTGCTTGACGAGCGCGTTCCGCGGCTCCGTCAGGATCTTGATGAGCGCCATCCGGTCGAGGTGGCGAACCGTCGTCGTCACGGGGACCCGGCCGATGAACTCCGGGATCAAGCCGTACTTCAGGAGGTCCTCCGGCATGACCTGAGACAGGACGTCGTCGGCCTTGCGTTCCTCACGGCTGCGGATCTGCGCGGTGAAGCCGAGGCCCTGATGGCCGACCCGGCTCTCCACGATCTCCTCAAGCCCGGAGAAGGAACCGCCGCAGATGAAGAGGATGTTCGTCGTGTCGATCTGCAGGAAGTCCTGGTGGGGGTGCTTGCGGCCGCCCTGCGGCGGCACCGAGGAGACCGTTCCTTCGAGGATCTTCAGCAGAGCCTGCTGGACGCCCTCGCCGGAGACGTCACGGGTGATCGACGGGGACTCCGATTTGCGTCCGGCCTTGTCGATCTCGTCGATGTAGATGATGCCGGTCTCGGCGCGCTTGATGTCGTAATCGGCGGCGACGATCAGCTTCAGGAGGATGTTCTCGACGTCCTCGCCGACGTAACCGGCCTCCGTCAACGCCGTCGCGTCCGCGATGGCGAACGGGACGTTCAGCATGCGGGCGAGCGTCTGCGCCAGGTGCGTCTTGCCGCTGCCCGTCGGCCCGATCATCAGGATGTTCGATTTGGACAGTTCGACGTTGTCGGCGCTGGACCGTTGACTCGCCGTCGTCGCCGCGTCGACCTGGACCCGCTTGTAGTGGTTGTAGACGGCCACCGCGAGCGCGCGCTTGGCCTCCTCCTGGCCGACGACGTACTCGTCGAGGAACTCGCAGATCTCCTTGGGCTTCGGCAGCTCACCGAAGGCCGTCGCGGCCTCCTCGGCGAACTCCTCCTCGATGATCTCGTTGCACAGGTCGATGCACTCGTCACAGATGTAGACGTGTTGAGGCCCGGCGATGAGCTTCTTCACCATGCGTTGCGACTTACCGCAAAACGAGCATTTAAGCATGTCACTGTCGCCCAGTCGTGGCGTCACGGCTGCCAACTCCCTGCTTAACCCGCCCGGATGCGATCCGGGGCCTCGACTATGTCCCCCGTGGATATACGGCTGCGCGGCCAGGCTCGGCCACTTGATCACGGGCAATCCTTGGGTGCCGAGTCGGTGGGGCGACCACGAACACCGCATTCGACCGTACCCGTTGCGGGGCCGCCCCGCCACGTCCGCGCGCGGACGGATCACGTGACGGCCCCACCGGTACTACGCCTTGGCGAGTACTTGCTTGGCGCTCTTCTTGCGGTACGGCATGATCGTGTCGATCAGGCCGTACGCCTTGGCGTCCTCGGCGGTGAAAATCTTGTCGCGCTCGATGTCCTTGCGGACCTTCTCGACCGTCTGGCCGGTGTGCGTCGCCAGGATCTTCTCCATCTGGCCGCGAAGCCGGAGGATCTCGCGGGCCTGGATCTCCATATCGGACGCCTGGCCGTACGTGCCCTCCGTCGCGGGCTGGTGAATGATCACCCGCGAGTTCGGCATCGCCGACCGCTTGCCGGGGGTACCGGCCGCGAGCAGGATCGCCGCGGCGGAGGCCGCCTGACCCATGCAGACGGTCACGATGTCGGGCCGGACGAACTGCATCGTGTCGTAGATCGCCATCAACGCGGTGAGCGAACCACCCGGTGAGTTGATGTACATCTGGATCTCGCGCTCGGGGTCGTTGGCCTCCAGCACGAGCAACTGCGACATGATGTCGTTCGCCGAGGTGTCGTCCACAGGAGACCCGAGGAAGATGATGCGCTCCTCGAACATCTTGTTGTACGGGTTCATCTCCTTGATGCCGTACGACGTCTTCTCAGTGAACGACGGAATGATGTAACGGCCGGTCATCTGGTGTGTCATCTCGCTACGCCCCTTGGCTCTAGTTCCGGGTGCCCGCGCCGGTCGGGACCTGGGTGGCACCGGTGACGACGTGGTCGATGAAGCCGTAGTCCTTCGCCTCGGCGGCGGTGAACCAACGGTCACGGTCGGAATCGGCTTCGATCTCGTCCATCGTGTGGCCGGTGTGAGTCGCGACGCGCTCCTGGAACATCCGCTTCGTGTACAGCATCTGCTCGGCGAGGATCGCCACGTCGGACGCGGTACCACCGATGCCGCCGGACGGCTGGTGCATCATGATCCGAGCGTGCGGGAGCGCGTACCGCTTGCCCGCGGTTCCGGCACACAGCAGCAACTGCCCCATCGACGCGGCCATGCCCATGCCGATCGTGGCGACGTCGTTGTCAATGAACTGCATCGTGTCGTAGATGGCCATGCCGTCGTAGACCGAGCCACCGGGAGAGTTGATGTACAGATTGATGTCGCGCTCGGGGTCTTCGGCGGCGAGCAGCAGCAGCTGCGCGCAGATCCGGTTCGCGACGACACTGTTGACCTCGCTGCCGAGGAAAATGATCCGCTCCTTGAGCAAGCGGTCGTAAACCATGTCGTCGAGACCGCTGCCGGCGCCGGCCTCGCCCCTGCGGGCGGTGGGCGCGTACGTGGTCACGGGGTTAATCATGACGCCCTCTCTCGTTGAGATCCTGTGTGTCGTGTAGTACTTGCGACCCTAACCGGCTGATCGGACGTTTCGCCGCAGATGCGGGCCTTGTTCGCTCGCAGCGGAGAGCCGTTACCGGCGTGCGTCGTCCGAGTTGCACGGTCGTGCTCGGACACGAGCGAAGGCCCNCCGCGGAGAGCGGCGGGCCTTCACCGAGTGTGTCTTAGTCTTCGTCGGTCGCCGTGTCGGCGTCGGCTTCGGCGGCCTGCGGGAACAGGACGTCGTTGGCGATCTCGTTGCCGGCGCTGTCGTTGACGGTCGCGGCCTTGACCGCTTCCTCCAGCGCGAGCGCGCGGCGGACCTCGCCGGCGATCCCGCGCAGCAGGCCACGCTGACGGAGCATCTCCGCGAACTGCGGGAACTGCTCCTCGGTGACGCCCTGCTGCTGGGCGCGACGGACGACCTCGGCGGTCAGCTGCTCGCTGGTCACCTCGACCTCGAGCTTCTCGGCGAGCTGGTCGAGGACGAGCTGACGGCGCAGCCCACGGGCGGCGTTGTCGCGCATCTCCGTCTCGAACTCCTCGACCGTCTGCCCCTGCGCCTGCAGGTAGCTGCGCAGTTCGAGGCCCATCGAGGACAGCTGCTCCGAGAGGTGCTCGGTGCGGTGCTTTACCTCGTCGTCGACGACGCCGTCCGGCACGGGGATGTCGACGGCCTCGACGAGCGCGTCGGCGGTGTTCTCGCGGACCTGGCCGGCGAGCGCGTTGGTGGCGCGGGTCGAGAGGTTCTCCCGGGTCGCGGACTTCAATTCGTCCAAAGTGTCATGTTCGGACGCGAGCTGGGCGAAGTCATCGTCCAGTTCGGGCAGTTCGCGCTCCTTGACGGTGCCGACGGACACCTCGACCTCGGCCTCCGAACCGGCCTTGTCGCCACCGGCGAGCTGGGTCGAGAAGGTGCGGGTCTCACCGGCGGACATGCCGACGAGCGTCTCGTCGAGGCCTTCGACGAGGTTCCCGGCGCCGACCTCGTGCGACATCTCGGACGCGGAACCGCCCTCGACCTCTTCGCCGTCGATGGTGGCCTTCAGGTCGATCGTGACGAAGTCGCCGTCGGCGGCGGCGCGCTCGACGGTCTTCAGGGTGCCGAAGCGCAGTCGAAGGTTCTCGATCTCGGTGTCGATCTGCTCATCGGTGATGTCCGGGGAGTCGACCGTCACGGTCAGGCTCTCGAGTTCCGGCAGGGTGAACTCCGGCGCCACGTCGACCTCGGCGGTGAACGTGAACGGCTCGTTCTCGGCGACGTCGGCCATCTCGGTGATCTCGGGACGGCCGAGGGCCTTGATCTCGTTGGTGGTGAACGCCTCCGCCAGCTGCTGCGGCAGCGCCAGGTCGACGGCCTGAGCGTAGATGGCGTCCTTGCCGACGCGCTGGTCGATGACGGCGCGCGGCGCCTTGCCCGGACGGAAACCGGGGACCTTGACCTGCGATCCGACCTTCTGATACGCCTGTGTCAGATGCGGAGTGAGCTCCTCGAACGGCACCTCGATCGACAGTCGCACCCTGGTTGGACTCAGGGTCTCGACGGTGCTTTTCACAGACGTACTCCTCGTTGCTTTCAGTGATATCTCTGGTGATGGCGCCGGGCTTCGGCCCCGTCTTCACGGCCGTGACGCCCTCGCCTCGCGAATCGCGCGCAGTGCGTCGCACAACCCGACACAGCCACAGCGTAAGAGTCTAGAGGTTGTCCCATTACCCAGCAACTCGGCTGTGGCGGCCGACGTTGTCGACACCGAACCGCATGCGGCCGTTCGGGAGCGATCGGCCGTGACCCGGATCGTCCGACCGTGTCGCACGGCACTCCACAGGCACCGGAGACACCGGCACGCGGGTGGCTTTCCACCACGCCGTGGGGCTTACGACACGGAACGCGAGCTGCGGGGATCAACACGACTGTGGCCATGCTCTCCCATTCGACCGCGTCCGCTCCGGTCGTCGCGGCCGACGGGACAATGCCCGTCGGCCGCGACGATGGTGATCGGCGTCAATCGGATGAGAGCGCGAAGCCCTCGCCCACCAGCAGTGCCGCGTCGCCGGGGCGATCGTCGTCGAAGACGACGCGACGGCCGTCCCGCACCTCGATCGCGTCGACGTAGACACCTCGGCCGCGCTGACTCGCATCCGTCCGGTGTGTCCACCGGATGGCCGTCGCGCCAACGGGAAGCGTGCCCTTCCCACGGGCCCAGTCGCGCCCCGCGTAGCCCGCGTGGGTCTCGCCCGACCAGCGGTACCGGTCGGCCTTCAGCGTGGTCGTGACGGGCTGCCAGGTCTCGCCCACGAGCGCCTCAAGGGCGACCGTGTCGGTCGGTTCCGTGTCGTACCACAGGGAGAACGTGACACTCCCCGCCTCGACCGGAGCCGCCAATGGTGCCGTCAGGGTCGCCGTGGTCGCGTCGGTCGTCCCCGCGAGCCACGACTTCCGGCCCCGGGCGGGGCGCACCGGGTGCGCGCGGGCGAAGGCGTTCGCCGGGGCACGCCGGTAGTCGCTGACGGTGCCCCACGCCCGGGTCGGGTGGACCCGGTTGGTGAGCAGGACGAACACCGATTCGGCGAGCGGGTCGACGACCAGGCAGGTGCCCGTGTAACCGGTGTGTCCGATGGAGACGGGGCTCGTCAGCGCGTCCATGAAGAAGCGTTGATCGATCTGCCAGCCGAGTCCACGGGCCGCCGACGGGCCGAGGGCCGCGTTGTCGTTGGTGAACAACCGTCGGATCCACTGTGTCGAGAGGACGCGGGTGCCCCGGTAGGTTCCCCCGCCGAGGATCATCTGCCCGAACACGGCCAGGTCCGCCGCGGTCGAGAAGACCCCGGCGTGTCCGGCGACGCCGCCGAAGGACCACGCGTTCTCGTCGTGGACTTCGCCTCGGACCATGCCCCGCCCGATGGCGGGCTGGTACTCGGTCGCGGCGACGCGGTGCCATTCGTCGGGGTCGGGGTTGTAACCGGTGTCGGACATGCCCAGCGGCTCTGTGATGAACTCCCGAACCAGAACGTCCAAGGTGGACCCAGTGATGCGTTCGAGGACGACCGCGAGCGTGATCAGGTTCAGGTCGGAGTACTCGTACACCTGGCCCGGGGCCTGCTTCAAAGGCGTCGCGTAGATCGCCGCCATCCGCGCGGCGTTGTCGGGGTGTTTGTAGAGGTTGATCCACGAGGGGAAGCCGGACACGTGCCGAAGCAGGTCCATTGACGTGATCGCGGCCTTCGCCGGGTCCACGGACGCGAACTCGGGCAGGTACGTCACGACGGGCGACGCCAGGTCGAGTCGGCCGTCCTCGGCGAGCCGTGCCGCGACCAACGCGGTGAACAGCTTCGACACCGACGCCATGTCGAACAGGGTGTCCGTCGTCATCGGAACCTGGTCCGCGGACGGCAACTCGACGGGAGTGCCCGTCGCCTCGTCGAAGGACCCGTAGCGCAGCGCGTGCCCGCCCGCCTCATGCGAGACGATGACGCCGCGCCGCGCCGCGAGCACGACGAAGCCGGGATGTGACGGGTTGGGCCGGTTCGGCCCGGGGCTCATGTAGCGGGCGGCCTCGTCGACGATCCGGGCGACGTGTTCGTCGATCAGACCGGCCTCGCGCGCGGTGCCGTGGCGCAGGGTCCGGGGCCGGAATCGCAGCTGGGCCGGATCGATCGGCGGCGGACCCGTCTCACCGGGATCGGCGGAGACGGTGCCGGACGGGAACAGGGAGGCCCCGGCGGCCGCGGCCGCTACGGAGCCGAACAGTCGTCGACGGTTCATCATCCACCTCACCGGTACAACAGGTAGTCGCGGCGGATACGGGAGAACTCGGCGAGCTCGCCTCGCCAACCGGCGATGACGGTGTCGACGTCGGCTCCCGCCTCGATCGCCTCACGGACGGCGGTCGAACCGGTCAGCTTGTCGATCCACGGAACCGTGTCGCCGGGGCGCCAGCCGTACTCGGGGAACACCTGGCGCTGCGTGATGATCATCGTCAGCGCCGTCCTGATCGGATCGAAGGAGTCGATGTCGGTGATCTGGACCTCGACACCACCGCAGGTCTGGTTGACCCACTTGGAGAACACCGGTTTGAAGTACGCCTCCCGGAACCGAACGCCGTCCAGGTCGGATTCGTTGAGCGCCGCCTCCCACCGGTGGTCGATGCCGGGCGCTCCGATGAGCTGGAACGGCTGCGTCGTGCCCCGGCCCTCCGATAGCGCGGACGCCTCGAACAGGCAGGTCCCCGGGTACAGGCGGGCGGTCGTCGTGGTCGGCATGTTCGGGGACGGCGCGACCCACGGGAGACCGGTCTCCTCGAAGGTCATCCGGCGCTTCCAGCCGCCGAGTTCGACGACGGTCAGGTCGGCACTCGTGCCGACGGTCTCCGGCAGGAACTCGCCGTTGAACAGCCGCGCCAGCTCGCCGATCGTCATGCCGTGCCGCTGCGAGATGGCCTTCAGCCCGACGAACGACGAGAACTCGGGGTGCAGGATCGGTCCCTGCGCCTCGATCCCGGTGACGGGGTTGGGCCGGTCGAGGACGACGAAGCGGATTCCGAGCGTCGCGGCGGCCTCCATCGCCAGGTACATCGTCCAGATGTAGGTGTAGAACCGCGACCCGACGTCCTGGATGTCGAACACGATCGTGTCGAGTTCCAGTTCGGCGAAGAAGTCGGCCATCTTGCCCTTGTCGTTGTACGCGTTGTACACCGGCAGGCCCGTCTTCGGGTCGATGAAGTAGTCCTCGCCCTCGCCGGCCTGGCTCGTGCCCCGGAATCCGTGTTCGGGGCCGAACACGGCGACGAGGTCGACGCGACCGTCGGCGGCCATCACGTCGACCTCGTGGGTGAGGTCGGAGGTGACGCCCGTCGGGTTCGAGATGATCCCGACGCGCTGACCGGCGAGCTCGGCGTAGCCGTCGGCGGCGAGGCGGTCGAAACCGGTGCGGACGCGGCCCTTGCCGGGGCCGTGCGCCGACGCTGCGGCGGGCGCGGCGAGCACCCCGGCCGCAGCGAGCGCCGCCGAGGCGGCGAAAACGTTTCTACGTCGCATTTGGAATGTCCTTAGTGTGATGAGGGGTAGCGCAGGCCGTGCCCGAGCTCGTACAGCGGAGTGCCGGGGTCTTCCGCGTCGGGGATCGAGACCGGCAGCGTGCCGGTCGGGTTGAGTTCGCCCGCGATGACGTCGGCCGCCGCGCGGAGTGCGCCGTCGGTGTAGGCGTAAGTCGCCAGGTAGGCGTCGACGCCGGTCAGCCGGTTGATGTCGTAGGGCTCCTTGACCGCGACGACGATCACGGGGGCGTCCAGTTCGGACAGGGCGGCGACCAGGTCCGCCTGTCCGGGATTCGAAGCGACGGTCGAGGTCGCGACGACGATCGCCGAGGCGCCGGAGGCGGCATCGACGGCCGCCTCGATCTCGGCGGCGTCGGGATCGAAGGCCGTGACGAACGAGTCGGCGGGGAGGCCGTTCGTGTCCAATTGCGACGATATGTCGTCCACGCGACCGGCGCTGGGGCCGACGACGAGAGTGCGGGTGGTGTCGCCCGCCAGCGGCAGGGTCTCGTCGTCGTTGACGACGAGGGTGACGCCGCGGGCCGTGATCGCCGCGGCCCGCTTCTTGTTCTGCGGTGTGCCGAGCAGTTTGTCGAGCTGGTCGGGGTCGGCGTGCGGCTCGTCGACGATGCCGCGCTTGTGTTTGAGGGCGAGGATGCGCAGGACGGACTCGTCGATGCGAGACTCCGCGATCTCTCCACTGTCGATGGCTGCCAGGACGGAGCCGATCGCCTGCTCCAGGTTCGGCGGCATGAGGAGCATGTCGACGCCGGCGTTGATCGCGCGGACGGGCACCTCCTCCGGCGGGTACAGCTCGTTGACTCCGGCCATGGACAGGGAGTCGGTGACGATCACGCCGTCAAAGCCGAGTTCGCCGCGCAGCAGACCGGTCATGATCGGCTCGGACAGGGTCGCCGGGTCACCGGACGGGTCGAGCGCCGGGAACTGGATGTGCGCGCTCATGATGACGTCGATGCCGGCGTCGATGGCCGCCGAGAACGGCGGGGCGTCGTACTCCTCCCACTCCTGTCGAGTGTGGTCGATGACCGGCAGATCGGTGTGGCTGTCGACCGAGGTGTCACCGTGCCCCGGAAAGTGCTTCGCGGCGGCGGCCACGGGGTATCGGGACTGCTGGAAGCCCTTGACCTGAGCGGCGGTGCACTCGGCGGCCAGCGCTGGGTCGGAGCTGAACGACCGCACCCCGATGACGGGGTTGTCCGGGTTGACGTTGACGTCGGCGACGGGCGCGAAGTCCTGGTTGATGCCGACCGCGCGAAGCTCGGTCGCGGTGATCGTCGCGGCGGTGCGGGCGTCCTGCGCCGATCCGGTGGCCGCGAGCGCCATGTTCCCGGCGAACGCGGTCGCGGGAGCGGGCATGCGCGTGACGATGCCGTGTTCCTGGTCGGTGGAGATGAGGAGGGGCACCTGGGAGGGCTGAGCCAGCGCGGCGTCCTGCATTCCGTTGGACAGTTCGAGGATCTGCTGGGGCGAGTTCAGGTTCCCCGACCATCCGAAGTAGATGACGCCGCCGAGGTGATAGGTCTCGATCGCCTGCGCGGCGTTGTCGACGCCGAGGAAGTCGCGGTTGCGGGCGACGTCGGCGGGGTCGGTCGTGTCGGCGGTCGCGCCGTACGCGTAGGTCGTGAACATCTGGCCGACCTTCTCGGCCAGCGTCATGTCGGCGAGGACGGACGCCGCCCATATCTCGTGCGCGTCGCCCGGTCGCCCTTGTGGAGCCTCGGAGGGCTCGGCGACACCGCCGCACGACGACAGCGACAGAGCCGCCACCACACTGAATAGCACTGTCAATGAGGGACGTTTGTGGTTGGTCACGGTGTCTCCGTTCGCCGATCTCGGATGCCCGGTGCGAGCGTTGAGCGGTGGTCGTCAGTCGAGGCCGGCGGGACGACCGGGTGGTCGCCCCACCGGCGTGCCGGTGTTTCTCGACGGCCGGCGCCCGAGGTTCCGGGCGGGTCCGACCGATGACGTTACGCCGTCATGGTCACGGGGTGTTGTTGGCCAGAGCCAGCAGTCGGGCGCGGGTGCCGTTGAAGTGGTTGCGGTCGACCGCGCCGGAGATGCCGTTGACGCGACCGTTGTCGGTGAACTGCCAAGCCGTCCACGTCGGGAAGCCGGTGGGGACGTTCGGGCTCGACACGCCCCAGTGCGCGACCCACAGCGGGCTGCGGGTGGCCATGCCGGTCCAGTTCCCCGTGCAGGAGCTCCACCAGCTGGCCGTCGTGTAGATGATGACGTCGCGACCGGTGCGCGCCTTGTAGGTGTTGTAGAAGTCGAGGATCCAGTTGCGCATCGACGTCTGGGACAGGCCGTGGCAGCCCGCCTCCAGGTCGAGGGCCCCGGGGAGCGTCAGGTTGTCGGCCGACCAGGCGCCACCGCTGCTGGCGAAGAAGTTCGCCTGGGTGGCTCCGCTGGACTGGCCGGGGCGGGCGAAGTGGTACGCGCCTCGGATGACGCCCGCGTAGTAGGCGTTGGTGTAGTTGGCGCCGAATCGGGGGTCCTTGTACGTGGTGCTCTCCGTCGCCTTGATCCAGGCGAACTCGATGCCCGCCGCGCGGACCGACGACCAGTTGATCGCGCCCTGGTAGTGCGAGACGTCGATGCCTTCGGGGTTGGCGTTGGTGGTCGGTTCGGCGGAAGCGGGGCTCGACAGGACGGCCAGGGTGCCGACCGCCATGATCGCGGACAACAGAATCGTCAACAGTCGACGGGGTAGCCGCCGAACCGTCGTCGCAACATCCATTGTGACTCCTTTTTGGGCTGATGCGGGCCACCGAAAGCGTTGTGAGCCTTCGGCCGGGGCGGACATCGATCCACCCGCGAGTGCCATTCTGCCCGAATCGTTACCTTCGACACAAGACCGAGACTTACAAAAAGTCCGTTATGGATCGATTCTGGGAACAGTATCACCGCAGCTCTTTTGGGTCGAAATGGTATGTCCACTTCGACCCAATAGACAGTCTGTTATGGATTATCGATCGAGCCTGGACTGAACCGCCGAACGCAGCTCCGGGAGCCGCTCATGCAATCCGCCGGGGCACAGAGTGGCATTGAAATCCATATGGCCGTAGATCTCCGTGGCGGGAATGCCGTACCGCGAACAGGTGTACACGCAGAACGCGACCAGGCTGTCCCATTGCGCCTGCGGAACCGGCGCACCCAGGTGGTACGAGCCGTCGTTCTCGATGCCGATCGCCTGAGTGTTCTGACCGACGCAGTGCGCGCCCTGGATCATGTACCGACCCGACCGCAGCGCCTTCAGGCTGCCGGTCCGACCCTCGGTCAGGAAGCCGCCCTGGCTGTTCGTGAAGTGCTGCCCCGAATCGGACCAGCCGTTGCCGTCCATGTGCAGGTCCTGGATGTCCCGCGAGTTCTGGAACGCGTACTCCAGAGAGTGATCGTCCACGTTCGGGAAGGCGGTGTGGTGGACGATGATCTTGTTCGGACGCTCGAAGATCTTCGTCAGCTCGTCCTGGGGAGCGCGAGCGCCCCACTGTCGACAGCTGTAGATGCGGGGCGGGCGCCGATCCCCGGGCGCCGCCGACGCGGGCGAGGCGACCAGCGGAACGGCCGCCACGGCGGCGAGCCCGGTCAGACCGCCGAGCAGTCGTCGGCGTGAAAGTCGGGATTGGTCAGTCATGGTGTCTTCTCCGTGGGCGTCGAACACTACGGCCCGCGACGCGGGTCACCCACATCCTGGCAGAAACCTTCAATGAATGTAAAGACATCGAAGCTTAGTTTCGTGAAGCGCCATCGACGCGGCTCGACCTCGGCAGACGATCCGCCGACCGACGGTGGAACCCGACGTCACGACCGGTACGCCCGTCAGGAAGCCGACCTCGGTCGACCTCCGGTGCGCCCCACCGCTTCCGCGGCCGAAGCGGCCCCCGCCCAGCAACACCCCTCGACGTCCATACCCGACAAAGACGCGGCCAGGAAGCCGCCCGTGAACGCGTCACCGGCGCCCACCACGTCGACCACCTCGGTCGCGATCGCGGAACCGACCGAGAGGATTCGGCCGCCCCGAGCCACCAGGTATCCGTCCGCGCCCAAGGTCAGCACGATCGTCTGTCCCGTAGCGCTCAACGCCTCCGCCGCCGCGCGCGGATCAGACGCGCCCGACAGCAACAGGGCCTCGTCCCGATTCGGCAGCAGCACCGTGGCCGCCGCGACATCGACGAGGAACCGGGACGGCCCGTACTCGGCGAGAAAACCCGACGACGACGGGTCCACACTGGTCGGAATCGACCGTTTGGCCGCCTCCCCCAACACCGCGAGGGCCAACTCACGCCCCGGTGCCGCGAACAACAGATAGCCCGACAGGTGAACGTGCGCCACACCGTCCAACAGCGACAGATCCACGTCGTCCAGACCGAGGACCGCGGCGGCGCCCCGATCCGTGATCATCGTGCGCTCGCCGTCCGTGTCGACCACGGCGATGACGGTGCCGGTGGGCCGATTCGGATCCACGCGCAGCAGTGGATCCACACCGGACTCGCGAAGTCGTTCGGCGTGCCACGAACCGGTGTCGGNGCCGACTCGTCCGATCAGGACGGTGTCGGCGCCTCGGTGAGCGGCCCAGGTGGCGGCGTTGGCGCCGGATCCGCCGGGGCATTGGGTGATGGCCGCGGCCGTGTCGGTCCCGGTGACGAGCGGTCCGGTCGGGCGGGCCACGATGTCGGTGATGACATCGCCGATCACCAGCAGGCGACTCATCGCGCCGACCAGGCGGTGGCGATCCGAGCCGCGAGCGCCACGTTGCCTCGGACGGCGGCCAGGTTGGCCTCCAGGGAGGCGCCGTCGGTCGCGTCCACGAGGTACTTGAGCAGGAACGGCGTGACGGCCTGGCCCTTGACGCCGGCCGAGTCGGCGGCGGCGAGCCCTTCGGCGAGGACCCGGTCGTGGAGTGCGGGGTCGAGTTGCTGTTCGGGGGCGACGGGGTTGGCGACGATGAGCGCGGTGCGGGGGCCCTCGACGGCGTCCTGGCCCCGCATGACGGCCGCGCACTGTTCGGGCGAGTCGAGGGTCCAGTCGACCGGCAGGCCCGACGTCGACAGATAGAAGCCGGGGAATTCGCCGGTCCGGTATCCGGCGACGGAGATGTTCAGCGTCTCCAGACGCTGCAGGGTCGCGGGAACGTCCAGGATGGACTTGACGCCCGCGCAGATGACGGTGATGCGGGTGCGGGAGAGCAACTGGAGATCGGCGGACTCGTCCTGGTCGGTGGTCCACCCCCGGTGCACGCCGCCGAGCCCGCCGGTCGCGAACACGCGGATGCCCGCCAGCGCCGCGAGGTGCGCGGTACCGGAGACGGTGGTGGCGCCGCTGGCACCGGTGGCGACGGCGAGCGCGAGGTCCCGGAAACCGAACTTGCGCATGCGTTGCGGGTCGGCGAGCCGTTCGAGGCCCGCCTCGTCGAGGCCGATGTGCGGGGCACCGTCGAAGACGGCGATCGTGGCGGGGACTACGCCGGACCCGCGCAGGGTCTCCTCGAACTCCCGGGCGACTTCGAGATTGCGCGGCTGCGGCAGACCGTGCGAGATGATCGTCGATTCCAGGGCGACGACGGGGGTTCCGTCGGTGAGCGCCTGGCGTACCTCATCGGAAATCCGCAGGTCCACGGTTACTCCTTCACGTCGTCGGGTGATCGAGGCGACGATACCCGCGACGGGCCGGAACGGCGGTGTCGCGACGGCCCGGGTATTGCGAACGCCACTGTCCCCCGGTCTCCGCTTGGTTGGGCAAAAGTTCCGCTTGGTTGGGCAAATTGCGAAATCAGGCGTGTTTCGNNAATTTGNCCAACCAAGCGACACCATTTGNCCAACCAAGCGGGCGTCCTACCGGTCCGACGTGTGCCGTGGCGCGAGGACTGTCGATCCGCCGGTGCTCAGGGCTCTCTAGTAGTAACGGCTCAGCTTCTCCCACAATGTGTCCCAGCTTTCACCGGGCGCCTCGCACAGCGCGATGACGGCGAGGTGTTCCTGGTTGGCGATGTTGACGCCGTCGTCGACGCGGCCGACCGCACGGCAGCTGAGAAAGTGGTACTGCATGCGCTGATCGCCCGCTTGATAGACGAGCAGGATGGGGGCGGGGTCGGACGGGGGC